>JAITKC010000192.1 GCA_031278665.1 Bifidobacteriaceae bacterium
ATCTGGTCGACGGCGAATGCGTCGCCGGCGTTTACACCATCGACGTCTATTCGGGCGAGCCGGTCGATCGCGTCTTTAGTGTCGTCTACGTCGACGGCGACGTGACGTTCTGGCTGACCAACCACGACAAACCGGGCGCCGTGAAACAGCTGACGGCTTTGTTCACCACCGCCCCGGCCAGCGCCAAGGATTCGACCCTGGAGGTCGCACCGGAGTCGCCAATCGAGGTCGGGGAGTCTTACACCGCGACCGTGACCGTCAAAGACGCCTTCGGCAACCCGGTCGACGGTCAGGAAGTCGAGTTCGGCCTCGACGGGTGGGAGTCTTGCCGAGCGACTATCGACGGCGATCCGAAGGTGACCTCGTCCGACAAGGGGCGAGCCAAGGTTACGATCACCGCCGAGCGCGGCGGCGAGTGCGAGCTGTGGGCCGCCCTGGACGGCGACTCCCTGGACGGCTACCCGGAACTGGTCTGGCAGTGGCCGGAAGGACCGCCGGCCGATCCGACTAAGACGACCGTCGTGATCACGCCGTCGGTCCCGCCCGCCAGCCCGGTCGGCCTGCCTTCGCCGATCGCGTTGGACGCCGCCTATGAGGTTGTCGTCACCGCCTACGCCGACGACGGTCAAACGCCGGTGCCCGGCGCGGCGGTGACGCTGAGTAACCACACCGCCGACGCCAGGTGGCTTTGTATGGTGGAGGTCACAGAGGTCGGCGGCGACGATGACGCGCCGTCGCTCGATCTGACCACCGAAACGGACGCCAACGGCCAGGTTCACGCCCTCGTCCGGTACGGCGGCCCGATACCCGGGCCGGGGACCCTGTGCGAACTCAAGACCTCGGTCGACGGGACGAGATTCGACCGCCTGGGCGAGCACGAGGAGGGCTATCCCATCCCCTCCTATCTGTCTTGGCGGTCGGCCCTCGACCTGACGGCGGATTGGACGTTCTACGAGGTCTCAGACGAATGGGTGGAGGCCGACGGAGATGACTCGGGAACGGTCGAAGTCCGGCTTTGGAGCGCCACCGGCCTGGGCTTGGTCGACCTGTCGAAGCTGAAGGTTTCCGTGCCGAGCGAATCCGATTTGACCGTCGGAGAGTTTGTTGAGACCGCATTCAACGAGCTCGGCGCTCCGTCGGGCGTCTACAGCGCCAGTTTCACCGGCACGGTTGCCGGCCAGTGGCCGATTGAGGTGCTCTACGACGGCGAACCGGTGAACCTTAAGGAGGGCGGCAACGGCCTCGCCCGCCTGAAGCTGGCGGAGCCGCCGCGGCCGGTCGGCTCGGAGCTAAGGTCGCGGGCGTCCATCACCGACTTGCTGGGCCAGGCCGGCGTCTACGGGGCCGCGGGCGCGACATCGGACGACTACGGCAAGCAGACCATCACGGCGACGGTGCTCGACGCCGACGGCAAACCGGTCGTCGACGCGGCCGACAAACTCGCCGTCCGACCCGGTCCGGGCGACCTGGCGGAGAACTTGCCGGACAGCGGGCTGGGCTTTTCCGACGGCGGTTTCCAGTGCGCCGAGCCGCTGGTCGACGGCGCGTGCCAGGCGGGCGAATACACAATCGACGTCTATTCGGCCCACCCTGAGACGCGCTATCTGAACGTCGCCTATGTGGACGGGGAGGTCTCCTTCGTCTTGACGACGGCGGACCCGCCCGGCGCGCCGGTGAAGCAGCTAGTCGCGTTGTTCACCACGGCGCCGGCCAGCGCCGAGCATTCGTCGTTTGCGCTCGACCCGCAGGAGGGGCCGATCGAGCCGGGCCTGTCTTATATGGCGACCGTGACGGTCAGCGACAAGTTCGGCAATCTGGTGAGCGGAGAGCTGGTCGAGTTTTCCCTGTCCAGCCCTTGGGATTGCCCGGTGTCGTTCGACGACCCGGCGACTGAAGACGATCTCGAGACCTCGGTCGAGGTGCTGACGTCTGATCAGGGCGAGGCCGTCCTCAGCCTGGCCGGCCAGTCGGCCGGGACCTGCGGACTGGAGGCCTATATCGGGAGCGAAGGAGATTGGCTCGGCGAGTTGTTCTTGGTCTGGGCTTGGGACGGGCCGGCGGCCGACCCCGCCAAGTCGACTGTGGTGATCACGCCATCCGACCCGGCCGAGGATCCGGCCGGCGACCCTCTGGCGATACTCTCCTCCGACGCCTACGAGGTCGTCGTGACGACTTACGCCGAAGATGGGGTCACTCCGGCGCCGGGAGCGCCGGTCGAATTGACTTTTACCAGTTGGACTTATATGTCCTGTTACCCGGCTCCGGTTGTCAGCAGCGACGGGCCGGGCTGGTTTGAGCGGTACCAGCGGGGCCGGACCGGCGCCGACGGGACGCTGCGGTTGAGCATCGCCCTGTCGGGGCTTCCATACGCCGGGCTTAGGTCATGCGTACTGCAGGCCCGGGTAGAAGGCGAGGAGGTTCCCCGGATTGACGCGGACGGGGTGGACCATTCGCCGGCGCAGTTGATTTGGCTCGAACGGCCGGACCCAAGCGGTGATTACAGCTACTACGCGGTCTCGGAAGACGGCGTCGAGGCCAATGGCAAGGACCACGGGACGGTCGAGGTCGAACTGCGGTCGACGGACGGTTATCTGGCCATGATCGACCTGTCAAAACTAGAGATCTCCGCGCCGCCGGAATCCCGCCTGGTCTTTGGCGAGTGGGTGAATCAGTCGGACTTCGGGTGGCCGGCCGGCCCGTATGAGGTAGCGTTCGCCGGCACGGCGCCCGGCGATTGGCCGGTCTCGGTGTCCTACAACGGCCAGCCGCTGAGCCTTGAATACGAAGACTCGAACGGCCAGGCCCATATGTTCGGCGAGGGCGTGCCGCCGACCGGCGCCGCGGCGGAGAAGTCCTCCGCCGCGGTGAGCGTGACGGCCGGGCAGCCCGCCAACCACGACGCGCCCTCGGCGTCGCCCTCCAGTTGGGGACGCCAGACGCTGACGGTGACGTTAGTGGACGATGCCGACCAGCCGGTCGTCGACGCGGCGGCGGTTTTGCGCGCCCAGGCCGCGGCCGGAGACCCGGTCGACGGCATCGGGCTCTACTTCGCCAACGACGGCGCGTTCGCCTGCGCCGAAACCCCGATCGACGGCGAATGCGCGAGCGGCCTGTACGTGCTGGACGTCTACGCCTCAAAGGCCGGCCCGCGCCAACTCGAGGTGGTTTACGCGACCGGGACGGCCGACCAGTTCACGGTTGCCGCGGCGGCCGGCGGGACGGTCCTGACCACCGAGTTCACCGTGCCGCCGCTCGACCGGCTCGCCTCCACCGTGGTGATCAGTCCGTCCACGCCGGGCGACGACCCGGACGACCCGTCGGACGAGCCGGATTCGGCGCCGGACAGGCTCGATTGGGGCGAGGTCTACACGGTCGTGGTGACCGCCTGGGACGAGGGGCGCAATAACCGCGTGCCGAACGCCCGGGTGCGGGCGCGCCTGACCGACCAGAACGCGCCGGCCCGGTATTGCGCCGGCGGGCAGCTCTGGCGGGGAGATTCGTCCGGCAGCGCCTTGACGCTTGAGGCCTCAGAGCTCGGCCGGGTCGAGTTCACCGTCGTCAGCAGCGAGCCCGGCTCCAAATGCAAACTCGAGGTTTGGCCGGTCGACTGGCCGGAACCGGGCCAATTCAACCAGTTCAGCGGCTCCGGCCGGGACCTGAACTGGAACGATCCTGAACCCGACCCGGAGCTCAGCTACTACTTGGTGGACGAGCAACCGGTGGTGGCCAACGGTTACGACTTCGGAACGATCCGGGTCAACCTTTCGGCGCTGGTCGATGGCGAGCAACTAGAGGTCGGCGGCGATCCGGCGTTGTTGACCGCCTCGGCCGAAGACGGCGCCAGCGGCATCGCCGTCGGGCCGTTCGCCGCGGTCGACAACCCGGCCGTGGGCTGGTACGAGGCCTATTTCACGGGCACCGCGCCGGGGAATTGGACCATCAACGTTGCCTGGAACGGGATTCGGCTGAGCGCCCCGGAGGACTTAGATGTGGCTCATCTGGTGGAGGCTTCGCCTTTGGCGCCGGACCCGGCTCGGTCTTCGGTGCGACTGGCAGCCAACGGACTCAACCCGCGGGCGACTTATGCGGACGCGCTGGCCGATGACGCCGCCAGCGGTGGCGACTACTTCCACGTCCTTGACATCAGGCTGGCGGACGCCCAAGGCAACCCGGTCGAGGACGCCGCCGCCGCGTTGAGCGTCGGACTGGCGAGTTCGGATCCCTACGGGCCGGGCAGTTTCTTCGCCGGCAGCAGCGACCGCGTCAGCCAGCCCGGACGGGTCAAGGATCGTGGCCTCGGCGTCTACGAAGTCGAGGTGGCGTCCTTCAAGCCGGGGCTGCGCCAATTCAAGGTCACCTTCTCGGCCGGGGACTTGACCTTCGACCTGGCCAACGCCGCCGCGCCGGCGAGCGCCGCCGTGCCGGCGGCCTACCTGGGCCGCCCGGCCAGCCCCGAACACTCGAAACTGGTGGTCAACCCGTCCACGCCAACCGACCTGGTGACCGACCTGGCCGACCCGGCGGATGGCGTGCCGGACGTCCTGGCGCCCGGCCAAAACTATGAGATCCTGGTCAACTTGCGCGACCGGGAGGGGTTGCCGGCCTCAGACGATCAAGGCCTGGGCGATGTCGTCGACGTTCACGTCGTCTCGGCGGCGAACGAATGCGGAGCGGTGACCTTCTCCGACGAATCGGGCGAGACTTCCGGCGTCTCGCAATGGGTAGCTTTCAACGTCGACCCGGACACCGGCCTGGGGAAGGTCTTCGCGTCCAGCGAAGTGGCGGCCACCTGCCAGTTGCTCGTCCGCACCGAGTCGTATACGCAGACCGGCAACTCGAACCTGCTCGGCAGCCCCAAGACCCTGCGCTGGACGGCGCCGTCTGATCCCGGCCAGGCCCAGACCTGGTTCGATGTCTCGCAGGCCGCCGTCCCGGCCGATGGCAGTTCGACCGGCCAGGTGACGGTGTCGCTACGCGATTCCGACGGCCAGCCGGTGACCACGGCCGCAGCCTCGATTTCGGCCGCCGGCCAGGTCGGGGCCGGGCTGTCGTTCGGGGCTTTCAGCCCGCTCGGCGGCGGCCTCTACCAAACCTGGTTCACCGGCACGCGGGCCGGCGACCACCCGGTGACCGTCTCGGTCGGCGGCGCCAACATAAACGTGCGGACGGGCGGCAACGACACGGCCCACTTGACCGACGCGTCCCCGCGGGCCGCGTCTGGGTCCGCTTCTTGGGTGACTATCACCGACAAAGCCGAGCAGTGGGGCGTGTACGGATTCCCCGGTGCCGCGCCGGAACAATGGGGCTACCAGACCATCGAGGTTTGGGTGTTCGACGACAACGACCAGCCGATTACCACCGCCGCCGATAAGCTATCGGTCTACCCATCGGCATTCGACGACGGGGGCGTGCTGGCCTATTCCGACGACGGCGCCTTCCGCTGCGCCGACGAACCGGTGGGCGGCGAGTGCCTCGAAGGCGCCTACCAGATCGACGTCTACTCCGGCAAACCGGTGACGCGCTACCTTAACGTTTTCTATCAGGATGACTACGTCGAATTCGCGTTTAGAGTCTTGGGCTCTCACGGCTCGACGCTGTTGGCGGCGGAGTTCACGACGGCGCCGGCCAGCGCCAAGGACTCGACCCTGGCGGTCGAGCCGGAGCCGCCGGTCTTAGTCGGAGAAGGCCTGGAGGTCACCCTGACCGTGCGGGACCAGTTCGGCAATTTGGTGTCCGGCCAGATGGTGGCGTTCAAGTTGGAGCGGGACTGGGACTGCCCGGTGACCTTCGACGACCCTTACACGCCGGAAGAGGTCGAGACGGTCTACGGGCCGGTTCCGACTTTCTATGATGGAACGGCCGTTGTCGAACTGGAGGCCGAACAGGCTGGCGTCTGCCCAATGGATGCCTACCTGGCCTGGGAGGATGACCCCGACACCTGGGAGCACATCGGCCAAGCGGAACTGTCCTGGCAGTGGCCGGACGGCCCGCCGGCCGTCGCAGACGGTTCGACGGTTGTCGTCACCCCCTCAGAACCGGCCGGCGATCCGATGGGCGAACCGCTGCCGATCATGGTGGGCGAGTCTTATGACGTCCTGGTGACGGCCCTCGACGAGGCCGGGGATCCGGTGCCGGGCGCCGAGGTCGACTTCTTGTTGATGTCCTTGACGGACATGTCTTGTATCTCCCCGCTGGTCACCAGCGACGCGCCGGGTTGGGGCCAAGAGCGGGGGCGGACCGGAGCGGACGGGACGCTGCGCGTCGGCATCACCTTGGGCGACCCGGACGTGCGCATCTTCGGAATGTGCCTTTTGATGGTGACCGTGGACGATGAACCCGTGCCGGCCGGCGGCAGCGAAGATCTGCCCGACACGCGTTTGTTGGTCTGGTTGCCCGCCCCCGACCTGGAGTCCTCCGCCACTTACTACTGGGTCTCGGAAGACCCTGTGGTCGCCGGTGGCGAAGAGACCGGCTTCGTCGAAGCGCGGTTTTTCTCCGACTACTCTCCGGCCTTGGTCGACCTCTCCGAGTTGAGGATTGACGCGCCGGATGACTCGGGCCTGGTCTTCGGGCCCTGGGAGGACACGACCGAACCAGGCGCGCTGTTGCCGTCCGGCGTCTACCGGGCGACCTTCAGCGGGACCAAGCCGGGCGCCTACCCGCTTGAGGTGTACTACTACGACGACCCGGTCGCCCTGGGCGATGACATGAACGGCACGGCCAGCCTGGTCGACGGGGGCGCCCCGCCGTCGGGTGGCGCTTCGGCGGAGTGGTCTTGGGCGTCGGTTACGCGGGTGGCGGGTCAGTTGGCTAATCGCGACGCGCCTGGTTTGGCGGAGTCGGGTTGGGGTCGTCAGACCGT
>JAITKC010000211.1 GCA_031278665.1 Bifidobacteriaceae bacterium
AGGCGCGGCGCCCGAATGGCCGCCGGGCCAAGGCCGCGCGCGCCGCCGTTCTGGTCCCCGGTTGCCGGCGAGCCGGCGCCTCGCGGGCTCGGGCCGCGCCGGTCCGGTTCGGTCCGGTCAGACACCGGCGCGGCTTTCGCCCAGGGCGGCCGCCAGCCAGGCGGCCGTTTCGGCGTGCATCCGTCGGTAGACGGCCGGCACGGCGGTCGTGTGGGTCATCGGGTAGCGCCGCGTCGTCACCTCCAGGCCGGCCGCCTCCAAGCGGGCGGCATAGGCCAGGGCGTCCGGCGCCAGGACGTCGAATTCGGCCACGACCAGCAGCGTCGGCGGGGCGCCGGCCAGATCGGGCGCCAAACCGGGCGAGGCCTGGCGGGCGTCGGCGCCGCTGGCGCCAAGGTACATGGCGACCAGTCGCCGGGCGCCGGCGATCTCGGCCTCGGTGGCCTCGAAGCGGGAGGAGTTGATTGTCAAGTCGAGCGACGGGCACTGCAGCACCTGGGCCGCCAGCCTGGGCCCGCCCCGGCTGATGGCCAGCTGGGCGGCTTGGCAAACCAGGTTGCCGCCCGAACTGATGCCGAAAACGGCCAGGCGGTCCGGATCGACGCCAAGGCCGCCGGCGTTGGCGGCCAGCCATTCCAGGGCGGCGTAAGTGTCCTCGACCGGCGCCGGGAAGGGATGCTCCGGGGCCAGGCGGTGGTCCACGCTGACCACCACGGCCCCGACTTCGGTTGCCAACTGCCGGCACAACGGGTCGTTCAGCGCGAACCCGGCGGCGCCGCCGCCCATCCAGTAGGCGCCGCCGTGAACTAACACCACACCGGCGTGGGGACCGGGCTCCAAAGGTCGATACAGCCGGACGTCGATCGCCCCGTCGGCCACGGCCAGCCGTTCCCAGCTGGACTTGACCGCCCACCAGGTCTCCGGCTCGGGTCCGATCAGCGGCGCGAACAGCGCCCCGGCCGCCAAGGCGGCCGCGTCATGCCGGGCGCGGGACAGCGCGACCTCCGCCAGCCAATCGGCGCGGTCTTGTCCGGCCGCCGGACCGGTCGGGGGCGGCCCGCCGGGATCCGGCATGCGGGCGGCGGCCCAGTCCTCGAGTCGGGCGGTATCCGGGTCGCGGGTGAAACTCCATCGCTCATCCATGGGTTGTGTCCTTATCCGGGTCGGGTTGCGTCCGGGCCCAGGGGCCCGGCGTCGGGGGCGGATTGTCGGCCGCCAAGTGGTCCGGCGCGGCTGGCGAAGGCGGCGCCGGCGGCCCCTTCGCGGCCGCTGAACCAGCCGGCGGAGCCGAACGGTTCGGCCCCAGGGGCGACTGCGGGTCGTTGCGCGTGCCCGCGGTCGAGCCCCGGACGATCAGCGCCGGCTGGAGCATGATGTGCGCCAGGGGACGCTCCGGGTCGACGATCTGCGCCCGCAGGGTCTGCATGGCGACAACTCCGCTCTGCAGGAACGGCTGGCTGACAGTCGTCAAGTCGAAGTAGCCGGCGAATTCCACGTCGTCGTAACCGGCCACGCGGACGTCGTCCGGCACCCGCAGGCCCATGGACGCGAAACCGGCCATCAACCCGGCCGCCACGCGGTCGTGGAGTCCAAAGACGGCATCGGGCAAATCGCCGTCCGCCAAAGCGCGGGCCGCCGCGCGGCCGCCCTCGAAGCCGGGCTGGGTTATGACCCACGACGGCTCTTGCCGCAGGCCCAGTTGACGCAGCGCGCGGGTGAAACCGCGGAACCGGCGTTCTCCGCTGGTGACCAAGTCATTCTTCGCCGGCGCCGGGCTGACCAGCGCAAACGTCTTGCACCCCAAGTCGGTCAGATGTTTGGCGACTAACCGGCCGCCGAGGTCGTCGTCGACCTGGACGTTCGAGAACCGCTCCGAGGCCCAATCCAACAACACGGTGGCGATGCCCCGGGCCTGGAGGTTGTCGGCCAATCCGGCGGAGGGCTCGGCGCCCATGACGATGATCCCGTCGGCGCGGCCGCGCAACGGCAAGCGGTCCAAGGTATGCGGCTCGGCGCCCCAGTTGTCCACCGCCGCCACGTCGATCGTAACCACGTCGATGAAATCGGCCGCCGCCTGCCGGGCGATCCCGAGCAGCCGCGGCAAGTAGGTGTCGTGGAGCGAAAGCGGGCCGATCGCGGCGATCCGTTTCGGCCCGCCGCCGGGTTTGGCCTTTCCGCCGCGCCGGACGGGCCTGAACCCGAGTTGGTCGGCGGCCGCCAGGACGCGCCGCCGGGTCGGCTCGGCCACCCGGCCGGGCCGGTTCAGCGCGTGCGAAACCGTCGCGATGGACACCCCGGCCCGCGCCGCGACATCGTAAATAGTCGCGTTCGACGGCGCCGCGCTCGAGTCCCAGCCTTCGGCCGGTCCCAGCGGATCGGCATTGGGCGAAGTCGTGGCGGAAGTCATGGCGTTGGTCCCTCCTCGCTGCCGGGCGCCGCCACATGGCAGGCCACCGCGGCGCCGGTGGCCGCGAACGACACCAGGGCGGGACGTTCCCTAAGGCAGCGCCCGATGGCGACGGGGCACCTGGGGGCGTAGGCGCAACCTGGGGCGGCCGGCACGACCATACCAGAGTCGGCTGGCCCCAGGCCGGCCGGCGCGGCCCGGCCGGCCAGGCGCTGGCGGCGTCTGGCCGCCTGTTTCGCCACGTCCGGCACCGGCGCGGCGAGCGCCAGGGATTGCGTGTAGGGATGTCTGGGGCTGGCGGACACAAGGCCGGCCGGGCCTTCCTCCATCACCTGTCCGGCGAAGAGCACCACTATCCGATCGCTCAGATAAGTCACCACCGATAGATCGTGGGAGATGAACAGATTGGACAGGCCGCGCGCCGCCGTGACGCTCGCCAGCAGGTTGATGACCTGGGCCTGGACTGACAAGTCCAAAGATGAGACGGCTTCGTCGCAGATCAGGAGCTTGGGTTGGACGACCATGGCGCGGGCGATGGCGAGCCGCTGGAGTTGGCCGCCGGAGAACTGCGACGGGAAGCGATCGACCGCCTCCGGGCCCATGCCGACTTCGGCCAGCGCCTGGGCGAGCCTGGCCTCGATCTGGTCCGGCGGCAGGCGGAGGTTGTGGCGAAGCAGTTCGCCTAGCGTGTGGCCGACTTTGCGGGTCGGGTTCATCGAGCCGAACGGGTCCTGGAAGACGGCCTGGACTTGGCGGGCCAGTTCGGCTCTGGCGGCGCGGCTGCGCCGGTCCATCGGCTCGCCCTCCAGCAGGACGCGGCCGCCGGTCGGCGCGACCAGGCCGAGCACGGCGGCGGCGATAGTCGACTTGCCGCTGCCGGATTCGCCGACCAGCCCCACGGTCTGGCCGCGCGGAATCGCCAGGCTCACCCGATCGACCGCGCGCACCGGCCGGCGGCCCTTGCTCCGGTAGTCCACCACCAGGTCCTCGACTCGCAATAAAGCCTCGCTCACCGCGCCGCCTCCTGTGCCCGCGGCGGCGCCAGCGGCTCCGGCGGTTGGCTTGGCGGCGCCGGCGGGCTGTCGGGCATAGTCGGAACGTCGTCTTGGCGCAGGCAGCGGGTCAGGCCCGAGCGGGTGGCGACGGCGACCAGGGGGACCGGGGCCTGGCGGCAGGCCGGCAGCGCCAGCCGGCAGCGGTCGGCGAAATGGCAGCCGGCGCCCCACTGGTCCGGCGCCAGGACGGCGCCTGAGATGGCCGGCAGCGGCTCGCCCGGCCGGGCGAAATAGGGATTCGACCGCAGTAGCGCCTTGGTGTAGGGATGGCGCGGGTCCTCGACTATCTGCTCGACCGTCCCCTGCTCGACCACCTGGCCGGCGTACATCACGATGGCCCGCCGAGCCAAGTCGACCAGGACGCCCCAGTCGTGGGTGACCAAGACGACCGCTTTGTCGAGGGATCGCAACAAGTCCAGGATGCCGGCCTGGACGGTCACGTCCAAGGCCGTGGTCGGCTCGTCCGCCAAGATCAGGTCCGGTTCGCCGGCCAGGGCGGCGGCGATACAGACCCGCTGGGCCATGCCGCCGCTGAGCTGATGCGGATAACTGGCCGCGACCTG
>JAITKC010000276.1 GCA_031278665.1 Bifidobacteriaceae bacterium
CCCAGGCCTACGAGGGCAAGGCCTCGATCCGCTACGACGCCGAGAACGACCAGCTGATCAGCGACGACGGCCAGGTCTACACAAATCAGATGGTCGGCACCTCGTACTGCTTCGCCGGATCGGACGGCAAGTGCTTCCAGGGCAAGTCGTGGCTGCAGAACGTCGGCATGAAGAATTACAGCCGTCTGCTGACCGACCCCGGCATTCGGGCCCAATTCTTCGCCGCCTTCGTCTGGACGCTGATCTTCTCGCTCGCCTCGGTGATCCTGACCTTCTTGCTCGGCTTCTTCCTGGCGTTGACGCTCAACGACGAACGCGTCCGCGGCCAAAAGGCCTGGCGGGCCTTCCTGCTACTGCCCTACGCGATTCCCGGGATGATCTCCCTATTGATCTGGTCGCAGTTCTTCAACAAAGACTTCGGCCTTATCAACCGGCTTTTCGGCTTAGACATCAACTGGTTCGGCGACCCGACTCTGGCCAAGATCGCGGTGATACTCGTCCAACTGTGGATGGGCTTCCCCTATATGTTCGTGGTCTGCACCGGGGCTTTGCAGTCGATCCCCGGCGACGTCAAAGAGGCCGCCCGGATCGACGGCTCGACCGGGCTGAGCACCACCTTCCGCATCATCATGCCGCTGCTGCTGATCTCGGTGGCGCCGCTGCTGGTGGCGTCGTTCGCGTTCAACTTCAACAACTTCAACGCCATCCAGTTGTTGACCCAGGGCGGCCCGGCCCTGTCCGGCCAGTTCACCCGGGGCGGCACCGACATCTTGATTTCGATGATTTACAAGCAGGCCTTCGGCGGCTCCGGCACCGACTTCGGCTTCGCCTCGGCGATGTCCGTCCTGCTGTTCATTCTGACCGGGGTGCTGGCGGCAGTCCAGTTCCGGGTCACGAAGAGGTTGGAGAACCTGACATGAGCACCGCCGTGGCAACTAAGTCCCAAACACCCGCCCGCCGCCACACGGCGGCCGGCCGCAAACGCTGGTGGGTCGACGTCGGCTGGCGCTACATCGTCGGCATCGTGATGGTCCTGATCGTCGGCGTCCCGGTGCTCTACATAGTCGGCGTGTCGCTCGACCCGCGGGGCTCGACGACCGGGTCGAGCGTTTTCCCCTCCGACATCACCTTCGATAACTACAGCACGCTCCTGAGCGGCGCCAAAGGCCCGTTCCTGCGTTGGTACCTCAACACGCTGATCGTCTGCTTGTTCGTGACGGTGTTGCAGATCCTCTGCTCGTCGCTGGCGGCCTACGCCTTCTCGCGGCTGCGCTTCACCGGCCGCCGGGTCGGCATCCTGGCCCTGCTGCTGATCATGATGTTCCCCAACATCCTCGCCATCATCGCCCTGTACTCCATGTTCACCCAACTGGGCGAAGCCTTCCCAGTCTTCGGCCTGTCGACTATCGCGGGTTATGTGCTCTGCCTGATGGGCGGGGCGCTGGGACAGGTCTGGCTGGTCAAAGGCACGTTGGACTCGATCCCCCAGTCCCTCGACGAGGCCGCCATAATCGACGGCGCGTCCCACTTCCAGGTTTTCTGGCTGATCCTGTTCCCAGTTTTGATCCCGATCATCGCGACCACCGCGATGCTCGCGTTTGTCGGAATCATCTCCGAGTTCATAATCGGCTCGATGTTCTTGAAGTCGGCCGACTCGATGACTTTGGCGGTCGGCCTGTACGGGCTGCTCCAAGGCGACAAATCTGGCAACTACGGCGTCTTCGCCGCCGGCGCCGTGATGGTTTCGGTGCCAGTGGTGGTGTTGTTCCTGTTCTTGCAGAGATATATCGTCGGCGGCGCGGTGGCCGGCGCGGTCAAGGGATGAGCGTCATCGGCGGCGCGGCGGTCTGGCTCGACCGGCCGCACCACGACGGGTCCGCCCTGTACGTCGAAGGCCGGCGCCACCGGCTGGGCGACCGGGTGGCGGTGCGGCTGAGGGTGCCCCGGGGCTGGGGCGAGACGGAGGTCAAACTCTGGGTGATGCACGACGGCGACCCGTTGCGGCTGCCGACCCGCGTCGCGGCCGAAGACGGCGCCGAAAGGTGGTACCAGGCCACCCTGCCGGTCGACAACCCCGAGGTCCGCTACCGCTGGCTGGTGGGGCGGGCCGACGGCTACCACTGGGTGACGGCGCGCGGCCTGTTCGACCGCGACGTCGCCGCCCTCGGCGACTTCCTGCTGACCGTTTACGAGCCGCCGCCGGCTTGGGCGGACGACGCCATCGCCTACCAGATTTTCCCGGACCGTTTCGCGCGGTCCGGGCGGGTCGATGTCGAGCCGCCCGGTTGGGCGCGGCCGGCCGCCTGGGACGACCGCCCGGCTCGGGGCGGCGACGCCGCCGTCCGGCAATGGTTCGGCGGCGACCTGTTCGCGCTGGCGGAGCGCGCCGACTACCTGGCCGACCTGGGGGTCTCGCTGGTCTATTTGACGCCGTTCTTTCCGGCCCGCTCGACTCACCGCTACGATTCGTCGACTTTCGACCGGGTCGACCCGCTGTTGGGCGGCGACCAGGCGTTGATCGAATTGTCGGCCGAGTTGCACCGCCGGGGAATCCGCCTGATCGGCGACCTGACAATCAACCACACCGGCGCCGCCCATGAGTGGTTTCGGCGCGCCCAGGCCGCCCGGCGCGGCGAGACGGCGCCGAACGACGAGCAGGGGTTCTATTACTGGCCCGAGAACAGTCCTTTGGACCTTGGAATCTGGCAGCAGGCGTTGGACGCGCAGTGGCGGGCGCCGGCCCGCCCGGGCGTCGAGCCGATGGCCGACCCGCCGCCGGAATACGTGTCGTGGCTCGGGGTGCCGTCGCTGCCGAAACTGAACTGGAACTCCCAGGCGCTGGTCCGGCGGATGATCGCCGGCCCGGATTCGGTGGTCGGCCGCTACCTCCGCCCGCCTTTCGACTTGGACGGCTGGCGCGTCGACGTGGCCCACATGACCGGGCGCTTCGCCTCCGACGACCTGTACCAGATGGTCGCCCGGACGATCCGCCAGACAGTCGATTCGGTCAAACCGGACGCCTTGGTGATCGGCGAACACTTCTTCGACGTCTCGCGCGACCTGCCGGGCGACGGCTGGCACGCCATCATGAACTACGCGGCCTTCCTCAAACCGGCCTGGTCTTGGCTCGCCGACCCCGCCCTCGACCCCTCGATTTGGTTCCTCGACGTGCCGTTGCCGGTGCCGCGCCGGACCGGCGGGAAAGTCGTCGCCACTATGCGCGAGTTCGGCTCGGCGGCGGCTTGGCCCCAGGCCGCCCACGCCTGGAACATGTTGGACTCGCACGACACCAGCCGGATAACCACGATCGGCGGCGGCCCCGAGATGGCCGAAGTCGGGACCGCCTGGCTGCTGACCTACCCCGGCATCCCGGCCGTCTTCGCCGGCGGCGAGGGCGGGGCGCGCGGCGTCACCGGCGAGGAGGGGCGGGTGACCATGCCCTGGGATCAGATCGCCGCCGGCGGCGGCGAGCGTTGGGACGGCGGGGCGGCCGCCGCCGTTGGCGAGTTGATCGGCCTGCGCCGCCGCCACGTCGCGCTTCGGCGCGGCGGCCTGCGTTGGGCTTTCGTGGCCGATGACGCGCTCGGCTACTTGCGCGAGAGCGACGGCGAACGCATCCTGGTGGCGCTGGCGCGGGCGCCCTGGGAAGGCGTTGTCATACCGCGGCTGGACGCCCGGCCGGCCTCCTCGCTCTACCGGCCGCGCCACGCCGCCGCCCTGTCCTTGACCGCCTCCCCCGAGGGCTTGCGGATCGGCGGCGAGGGCCCGGCCATCGGCGTCTGGCGCCTCTAGCCCGGGCCCGCAGGCCAGGGCTTTGAGCAAAGCTGTGGGTTGCCCCCGACCTCCGCCTCTGGCGACCAGCCACACCCACCCCACGGCCTCAAGCCGGGCTCCTCGCCCGCGAACGCCGCCCTGGCCGGCGCCCGAATCCATCGAGACCGACAATTCTTGTGTCCGGCGCCCGGACCTGACCCGGACCTGACCCGGACCTGACCC
>JAITKC010000289.1 GCA_031278665.1 Bifidobacteriaceae bacterium
ATCACAATGGCCGAGGAACTCGGGGTGGGCTCGCGGGCCAGTTACTACGACGCGATCGGCGCGACCCGCGACGTGATGCAAAACCACCTCCTCCAATTGGCGGCGATCACCGCCATGGAGGAGCCGGCCTCTTTCGCCGCCGCCGACCTCAGGGCCGCCAAAGAGGCGGCGCTGGCGGCCGCGCGCCTGCCCGGGCCGGTGGCCGAATGCGCCGTCCGGGGTCAATACACGGCCGGCTGGCAGGGCAATCTGCCGGTGCCCGGCTATCTGGAGGAGCCGGGCATTCCGCCCGGCTCGACGACCGAAACCTACGGCGCCCTGAAGCTCGCGATCGACACCGACCGTTGGCGCGGCACGCCGTTCTATTTGCGCACCGGCAAGCGCCTGGGGCGGCGCGTGACCGAGGTCGCGGTCACCTTCCGGCGCACCGCCGGCCCTTTGGGCGGCGCCCCGCACCCGCCCGGACAGGGGGCGAACGCGCTGGTCGTCCGGATTCAGCCGGATGAGGGAATCACCCTTCGGGTGGGCGCCCGGGTGCCTCAAACCGACATGGAGGTGCGCGATGTGACAATGGATTTCTCCTACGGGCACGCCTTCACCGAGTCGCTGCCGGACGCCTACGAGCCGCTCATTTTGGACGTCATGGCCGGCCGCGACCCGCTGTTCCCCAGGGCGCGCGAGGTCGAGGAGTCCTGGCGGGTGATCGACCCGGTGGAGGAGTATTGGGCGTCGCTGGCCGAGGGCCCGCAGGCTTATAGGGCCGGCACCTGGGGTCCGCCGGGGGCGGCCGCCTTGTTGGCGGCCGACGGACGCGAATGGAGGCGGCCGTGATAATTCCGCTCTACGCGACATCGACCGCCCAGGTCGCGACCAAACTGGTGGAGTTGCGCGAAGACGGCGGGGTGACGGCGCTGGGCCGCGTCCTGACCCTGATAATCCAGTGCCAAGCCGGCGAGATCGAAACTTCGATCCAGGCCGCCAACCTGGCCTCGATGGAACACCCCTGCCGGGTGGTGGTTCTGACGGCCGAGGACCTGGACGGCCCGTCCTCGATGGACGCCCAGATCAGAGTCGGCTCAGACGCCGGCGCCTCGGAGGTGGTGGTCTTGCGCTTGCGCGGCCCCGCCGGACGCCATCACGACGCGGTCGCCACGCCGCTGCTGTTGGCGGACGCGCCGGTGGTGGTCTGGTGGCCGGATCGCCGCCCGCCGGCGCCGGCCCGCGACCGGCTCGGGGCGTTGGCCTCGCGCCGAATCACGGACGCCTCCGCCGCCGAGCGCGCGCTCGCCGAGTCGGCCTCCCGCGTCCCCTTGCTCGAAGAGCTGATCAGCGGTTACAGTCCGGGCGACTCCGACCTGAGCTGGACCCGGCTGACACCCTGGCGGGCGCAGTTGGCGGCGGCGTTGGAGATCCCGCCGTGCGAGGCGATCACCTCCGCGACTGTCACCGGGCCTGAATCGACGGCGTCGCATTTGATGGCGACCTGGCTGGCGGATCGGCTCGGGGCGCCGGTTCGCCATCAGGCGACCGACGCGCCGTTTGTGACCGCGGTGGAGTTCCATCTGTCGGGCGGCCGGCGCGTCTTATTGGACAAGGAACTCGAGGAGTCCCAGGCCGTGCTCCGGATCACCGGCCAGGTCGACCGCGTGGTCACGTTGTCGCGTCGCAGCCGGTCCGAGGCGCTGGCCGAGGAGTTGCGCCACTTCGAGCCCGATGACGCCTACGGCCATCTGGTCACCCAGGCCCTGCCCGCCCACTTGGCCGCCCTGGCCGGGGGCGGCGCCGTCACCGGCCAAGCCGGCCCCATCGCGGCGGCGGGTGACGGCCGATGAGGGAGGTCATTGTCCTGCCCGACAAGACGGCCGCTGCCGAGGCCGGGGCCCAGCGCCTGGCCTGTTTCCTGCTCGAGGCGCAGTCTTTGGCTTCGCCGGTGCATTTGGCGCTGACCGGCGGGCGCGTCGGGATCGACCTGTTGGCGCGTCTGCGCGCCAATCCCCTGCTCGGGGCGGTGTCCTGGCCGGATGTCCATTTTTGGTGGGGCGACGAGCGCTTCGTCGCGGCGGACCTGGGCCAACGCAACGACTTGGCGGCGCGGCGCGCCCTGCTCGACCATCTGCCCCAGCCGCCAGGCGGGGTCCACCCGGTCGCCGGGCCCGGCGCCGGCCTGACGATCGACCAGGCGGCCGACCGCTACACCGCCGAACTCGCCCGCCACCGGGTCGGTTTCGCCTTGGTCTTGTTGGGGGTCGGCCCCGACGGCCACGTCGCCTCGATCTTCCCGGGGTCCGCCCAGGTCCGCGACCGGCGCGCCCCAGCCGCTTTCGCCGTGACCGATTCGCCCAAGCCGCCGTCCGAGCGCGTCTCGCTGACCTTGGCGACTATCAACGCCGCCCGCGAGGTCTGGCTGGTCGCCGTCGGCGCGGGCAAACGCGACGCCGTGGCGGCCGCCCTGGCCACTCCCCCGCCCGCCGCCGCGCCTTCGCCCGCCGCCGCTCCCCCGCCCGCCGCCGGCGCGCCTTCGCCCGATGCCGCCGCGCCTTCGCC
>JAITKC010000068.1 GCA_031278665.1 Bifidobacteriaceae bacterium
CACGCCGCGGCCTCGAAATGCGAGCAGTTTCAACATCTCGGTCCGCTGGTGGATCGGGAAGTGAAGATTAGTCGCTTTTCGGGTCCCGTGGGGGTCGCTGAGCGCCTGAAATGCGAGCAGTTTCAACATCTCGGTCCGCTGGTGGATCGAGAAGTGAAGATTAGTCGCTTTCGGCTCAGGCGGGGTCGTTGCGGGAGCGAGCGGCGAGGGGTCGGGCCCGTCGCAGTCCGAGATCGTCGGATCGAATTGACCGGGCGGGGTTGGCGCGGGAGCAGGCGAGACCGGTTGAGCAGGGAGCCGCCCGCCGGCTTCGCGGGGCGAACTGGCGGGCGTTTGGATGAAGCCGCCCGAGCGGGGGCGCACAGTAGGCTGGTGGGCGTCCCTGAACGACCGAGGCATACAAGGACGGCGATGACCCCGCACAGTCAGACCAGCCAGACGAATCCCGACCACACTGTGGACCGCGGCGAGCCGGGCGGCGCCAAAATCGACACCGTGGCCGGGGCCGCCGCCACCCCGGAGGCGAAACAGCCGTGGCGCGAACTCGGCCTCAAACAGGACGAGTACCAGCGGATCCGGCAAATCCTCGGACGCCGCCCAACCGGCTCCGAACTGGCGATGTATTCGGTCATGTGGTCGGAGCACTGCTCTTACAAGTCCTCGAAACTGCATATCAAGCGGCAATTCGGGGCTAAGACGACGGAGGCGATGCGGGAACGCTTGATGGTCGGCATCGGCGAAAACGCCGGCGTGGTCGACATCGGCGACGGCTGGGCCGTGACGTTCAAGATCGAGTCCCACAACCATCCGTCCTTTGTCGAGCCGTACCAGGGCGCGGCGACCGGCGTGGGCGGCATCGTGCGCGACATCATGGCGATGGGCGCGCGGCCGGTCGCGGTGATGGACCAACTGCGTTTCGGGCGAATCGACCACCCCGACACGGCGCGGGTGGTGCACGGCGTGGTGGCCGGCATCGGCGGCTACGGCAACTGCCTGGGCTTGCCGAATATTGGGGGCGAGACCGTCTTCGACCCGTCCTATCAGGGCAATCCTCTGGTCAACGCCACCTGTGTGGGCGTGCTGCGGCATGAGGACTTGCACCTGGCGAACGCCAGCGGGGTCGGCAATCTGGTGGTCATGTTCGGGGCGCGAACCGGCGGCGACGGAATTGGCGGCGCGTCGGTGCTGGCCAGCGAGACGTTCGCGGCAGACGGCCCGTCGAAACGGCCGTCAGTGCAGGTGGGCGACCCGTTCCAGGAGAAGGTGCTGATTGAGTGCTGTCTGGAACTGTTCCAGGCCGGGGTGGTCGAGGGCATCTCCGACTTCGGCGCCGCCGGGCTGAGCTGCGCGACGTCTGAGCTGGCGGCCGCCGGCGAGGGCGGGATGTACGTCGACCTCGACAAGGTGACGTTGCGCGACCCGACTTTGACCCCCGAGGAAATCCTCATGTCGGAGTCGCAGGAGCGAATGATGGCGGTGGTGACACCCGCCAATTTCGCGGCCTTTGAGGCGATCGCCCGCAAGTGGGATGTGGAGTACTCGGCGATCGGCGAGGTCACGGCCTCCGGCCGGTTGCGGGTCGACTACCGCGGGCGCCAGGTGGTGGACGTCGACCCGAAGACGGTCGCCCGCGACGCGCCGCTGTACGACCGCCCCTCCGAGCGGCCTAGCTGGCAAGACGCGCTGCAGGCCGACACGCCCGACCGGCTCGCCCGCCCGTCTACGCCCGAGGAGCTGGCCGAGACGGTGTTGGCGTTGGCGGCGTCGCCCAACCTCTGCTCGCGCGCGTGGATCACCAACCAATACGACCGTTTCGTTCAGGGCAACACGGCGTTGGCGATGCCCGATGACGCCGGCGTGATTCGGGTGGACGAGTCCAGCGGGCTCGGGGTCGCCTTGGCGACCGACGGGAACGGCCGCTACAGCAAACTCGACCCCAGGGCCGGCGCGCAGCAGGCCTTGGCCGAGGCCTACCGCAATGTGGCGACTGTGGGCGCCGAGCCGCTCGCGGTCAGTGACTGCCTGAACTTCGGCTCGCCCGAGTCGCCCGCCTCGATGTGGCAACTGGTCACCGCCATGGAGGGGCTGGCGGACGCCTGTTTGGTCCTGGGCGTGCCTGTGACCGGCGGAAACGTGTCTCTCTATAACGAGACCGGCGAACCCGGACGGCCTGACTCGGCGATTCATCCGACCCCGGTGGTCGGCGTGCTGGGCGTGCTCGACTCGGTGGCGCGGGTGCGGCCGTCCGGCTGGCGCGAGGCCGAGCTGGCGGTTTATCTGCTTGGGCGGACGGCTTCGGAATTGGGCGGATCGGCCTGGGCCGATGTGGTCCACGGGCACCTCGGCGGCTTGCCGCCGGTTGTCGACTTACAAGCCGAGCGCCGGCTGGCGTCGGCGCTGATCGAGGCTTCCCGGGCCGGTCTGGTCGTGGCCGCGCATGATCTGTCCGATGGCGGGTTGGCCCAGTGTTTGGTCGAGGCGTGCCTGCGCTACGGGGTCGGGGCGCGGGTCTTTCTCGACGGGCTGTTGGACCGGGACGGCTTGACCCCGTTCGAGGTCCTGTTCTCCGAGTCACAGGCCCGCGCTCTGGTGGCGGTCGAACCGGACCGGGCGGCCGACTTTGAGGCCTTGGCCGGTCGGGCCGATTGCGCGGTCCTGAGAATCGGGACGACCGGCGCCGCCGCCCCGGCCAGCGCCGCCCCGGCCAGCGCGAGACCGGTTGGCG
>JAITKC010000358.1 GCA_031278665.1 Bifidobacteriaceae bacterium
GGGCTATTACGCGCAAGAGCACGAAACTTTGGACTTGGAGCGGACGGTCTTGGAGAACATGACGGCGGCCGCCCCCGATCTGGACCCGACCGAGGCGCGCCGGATTCTGGGGTCGTTTCTGTTCTCCGGCGAGGCGGTCTTCAAACCGGCCCGGGTGCTCTCCGGCGGCGAGAAAACCCGGCTGGCGCTGGCCGTCTTGGTAGTCTCGGCCGCCAATCTGCTGGCCCTGGACGAACCGACTAACAACCTCGACCCGGCTTCGCGGCTGGAAATTCTGGCCGCCCTGGCCAAAGTCAAGGCGGCGGTGGTGTTGGTCACCCACGACGCCGGCGCGGTCCGCGCGCTTGGCCCGGACAGGGTCTTGTTACTGCCGGACGGCGACGAGGACCTCTGGTCGAGCGACTACGAGGACCTCGTCGAACTAGCCTGACCGGCTGGGCGAGCCGGGTCGAGTTTTAGCGGACGCGCACAAAGATCGCCCGGCGCCCTGGTTGACTCCCAGGCCGAACGGCGCGGCCCCTGGGAGATAACCTCCAATAGGTTTCAGCCAAGCGCCGGCGCCTGGGGCGGCCGGGGAGCCGAACAAGGGGCTCGTCCGCCGGGCGGGGCCAGGACATAAGGAGCAATCGGTGCCTCGACACGTTTTGATCACCGGCGCCAGCCGGGGGATCGGCCAGGCCATCGCCCGGGCTTTTTTTGAGGCCGGCGACAATATAACGACTGTCGACCGCCGGGGCGTCGGCCCCGGATTCGACGATCCCCGGGTCCAGGCGGTGGCCGGCGACGTCCAGTCGACCGATCAGGTCAACGCCGCCTTCGACGCCGCCGAGGCGCGTTTCGGCCCGGTCGAGGTGCTGGTGGCGAACGCCGGAGTGGTGGCGGACGGTCTGTTGGCGCGCGGGACCGAGGCCGATTTCGCCAAAGTCGTCGACACCAATCTGGGCGGCGCCTGGCGCTCGGCCAGGCGGGCGGGCCGCTCGATGGCGGCGCGCCGGCGTGGCGCGATTATCCTAATCGGGTCGGTGGTCGGGGCGATCGGCGGCATCGGACAGGCCAACTACGCCGCCGCCAAAGCCGGCATAGTCGGCCTGGCCCGGGCGGCCGCGCGCGAACTGGGTCCGCGCGGCGTCACCGCCAACGTCATCGCCCCCGGTTTCATCGAGACGGATATGACGGCCGGATTGGCGGAGCGGACCCGGCAGGCCTATCTGGCGCGGATTCCGGCCGGACGGTTCGGGACGGCGGGCGATGTCGCCGCCGCGGCCGTCTTCGTCGCCGGCGCCCCGTACGTCAACGGCGCCGTCATCCCGGTAGACGGCGGCCTCGGCATGGGCCACTAAGAAATCGCGGGAGGACCTAATGGGATTGTTAGAGGGAAAGAATCTGCTGGTCACCGGCGTGCTGACAGATCGGTCGATCGCCTTCGAAGTGGCCCGGATGGCTCAGGCGGAAGGCGGAGGGGTCGTCTTGACCGGATTCGGCAAAGCCGCCCGGCTGACCGCCGCGACAGCCAAACGCCTGCCCAAGCCGGCGCCGGTGATCGGGCTCGACGTCACCGACCAAGCCGACCTCGACTCATTGGCCGAACGCCTCCGCGCCCACGTCGACCGCCTCGACGCGGTGGTCCATTCGATCGGCTTCGCCTCCGGACGGATAATGGGCGGCCGCTTCCTCGATGGCGGCTGGGCGGACGTCGCCACTTCGATCGAGACTTCGGCCTTCTCGCTGAAGTCCCTGGCGATGGCGGCGCGGCCGCTGCTCGGGCGGGGCGGCGCGATAGTCGGTTTGACCTTCGACGCCCGCTACGCCTGGCCGCTCTACGACTGGATGGGCGTCTCAAAGGCGGCCCTCGAGGCGACCGCCCGCTATTTGGCGCGCGACCTTGGACCGGACGGCATCCGGGTCAACCTGGTCAGCGCCGGGCCGCTGAAGACTGTGGCGGCGACCGCGATCCCCGGCTTCGAACAGTTGGAGGGGCGCTGGTCCAAGCGGGCGCCGTTGGGCTGGGATTCGGCCGACCCAGGCCCGGCCGCCCGGGCGGTGGTGGCGCTGGCCTCGGACCTGTTCGCGGCGACCACCGGCGAGATCGTCCATGTCGACGGCGGCGTCCACGCGATGGGACAGTGATCGGCGGCCACCCGCCACGGCCTAGAATCGGCTCATGAACCGGACATTGATGTTGGTGCGGCACGCCAAAGCCGGCGGCGCCGATGGCGGGGGCGACGCCGGGCGTCCGCTCAGCCAATTGGGCTTCGAACAGTGTCGCGTGTTGGCGCGTGAACTCTGCGGGATCGGGTTGGCGCCGGATGTCGCGTTGGTCTCGGCCGCCCGCCGCGCCACGCAGACTTTCGAGACCATGGCCCAGTCGGCCGGCTGGCAGGCCGAGCCCGAACTTATCCACGATCTGTACGGCGGCTACGTCGAAGAGGTTTTGCGGGCCGTCCGGGTCGCCCCGCCGGATTGCGCCACTTTGATGGTGGTGGGCCACGAGCCGACGATGTCCGCGACGGCCTACAAACTGGCCGGCGCCGGTTCGACGCCCGATGCCGTCAGCCGCGTCAGGCGCGGTCTGCCGACCGCCGGGGTGGCGGTCGTCGAAGTCGCCGGGCCGTGGGAGGCGGTCGGCTTGGAGCCGGCCGTTCTGCGCTGGGTGCTGACGCCGCTG
>JAITKC010000072.1 GCA_031278665.1 Bifidobacteriaceae bacterium
CCCCCGCCTGAGCGATTCGCCGTAACCGGCCAACGCGGCCGGGATTCCCGCCAGGCGCTCGGCGACGACCTCCCAGTCCGCGGCGGTCGCAGTCGGCATCAGGTCGAAGACGTCGCGAATCGCCTGAATCGGGCTGGCGACCACGTTGAGGTCGGCCAGGTGCTCGCCGGCTTGGAACAATTCGGACTGCAGGCCCAGGCGGTCGCGCATGGCGGCGACTGTGACCCGGTCGCCGGCGGCGAGTCCGGCGGCTTCGGCCGCCGCGGTCAAGGCCCGGGCGGTGTCCTGGTCCAACTCGAACCGGGCGGCGTGCCCGTCGGGCGAATAGTCGGGCAATTCGTGGTCGTGGCCGGCCACTCCGATCTGGGTGGCCTCAATCGGATTGAGGGCCGCGGCGGCGGCCACGTATTGGTTCGCGATCCGGTCTATTGGGCTGCTGGCATTCTCGATAGTGCTCACCCATCCGACCTTAGCGCCTGAGCGAAGCGCCGGCCGAGGGGCGCCTGGGCGCGGTAGGGTCTGGGGATGACCAGAGCGTTGGTGATCGGCGAGGCTTTGACAGACATCGTGGCGGGCCGAGAGTTGCCCGGCGGCAGTCCGATGAACGTGGCGGTGGCGCTCGGACGGCTCGGGCGGGAGGTCGATTTCGCCAGTTGGATCGGCCCGGACGGGCGCGGCCAGGCGATCGAGGACCATCTGGCGGCCTCCCGGGTCAGATTGCTGGAGGGATCGCGGGCCGCCCCCCGCACGTCCACCGCCACGGTCCGCCTGGACGCCGACGGCCAGGCGCGGTACGTCTTCGACCTGCTCTGGGACTTCTCGCCGCCGCCGGCGGCGGACCTGGCGGTGGTCCACACCGGCTCGCTGGCGACGATCTGCCCGCCCGGCGCCGCCAAGGTGGCGGCGTTCGTCGAGTCGGTCCGGGCCGGCGGCGAGGCGGGGCCGACAGTCACCTTCGACCCCAACCTGCGTCCGGCTGTGACCCGCGACCCGGCCGCCGCGCGACCGCTGATTGAGCGTTTGGCGGCGGCATCGGACGTGGTCAAAGCCTCTGACGAGGACTTGGCCCATCTCTACGGCGGCGACCCGGAGCGCGCCGCCGCCGACTGGGCCAAGGCCGGCCCGGCGGTTGTGGTGGTGACGCGCGGCGGCGCCGGGGCCAAGGCCTGGTGCGCCGCCGGGGTCGTGGAATTGGCGGCCCGGCCGGCGCGGGTGGTTGACACCGTCGGGGCCGGGGACACTTTCATGGCCGGGCTGATCGACGGGTTGTGGCGCCAGGGCCTGGCCGGCGCCGGCCGGCGGCGCCAACTGCGGGCCATCGGCCTGCCCCAACTGGAGGCGGCCATGGACCGGGCCGCTCGGGCGGCGGCGGTGACCGTGGGGCGGGCGGGCGCCGACCCGCCCTGGTCCTTTGAGCTACCCTGACCGGGTGCGCCACAGCGAATTCTGGGAGTCGATGGACCACGCCTTTGGTCCGGCCTATGCCAAGTCGTTGGCGTCTGACCTGGTCATAGGCGCGCTCGGTTCGCGCACCGCCGCCCAGGCGCTGGCCGAAGGCCACGCCCCGCGCGAGGTTTGGGACGCCCTGTGCGACGCCATGGAAGTGGACGACGCCGTCCGCTGGCGCCGCCGCGACGCCCGCCCGCCCAAACGGCTCCGCGGTTGACGCGGCGCCGGCTCGCCCGCCGCGCGGCTCGGGCGGGGCGCGCGGCGGAATGTCGGGACTGGCGCCGGCGGTCAGTCGGACTCTGGGACCGTCAGGTCCAGGTCTCCTTGGTCGATGGCGTGTTCGCTGGCCCAGGCCAGGTCGGCGTGGCGGCGATGCCAGCGGCCTCGCAGCGCCAGCAGGACCGCCCCGATGACGGCGGCGCCGAGCGAGCCGAATAAGACGCCGGCCTTGACGGCGGCGGCGTGGGGCGAGGCGAGGGGGAAGGCCAGTTCGCCAATCAGCAGCGAGACGGTGAAGCCGACCCCGCCGACGCAGCCGACGGCCAGCACGTCGCCCCAGCGCACCGACCGGTCGAGCGCCGCGCCGGTCAATTTGACCAGGGCGAAAGTGGTCAAGAAGATTCCGACCGGTTTGCCGACCACCAGTCCGGCGAGGACCCCTTGGGCGGCCGGATCGACCACGGCCCGGCCCAAGGCGGCCGGGTCCAATTCGACGCCGGCCGCGAACAACGCGAAGACCGGCACCGCGAAGCCCGATGAGACCGGCCGCCAGCAATGCTCGTAGCGTTCGGTCCGGGGCGTGGCGCGGGGCGGCTGGTGGCGTGTCGGGCGGGCCGGCGTGGCGAACCCGATGGCCACCCCGGAGATAGTCGAGTGGATGCCGGAGCGGTGCATGCAGTACCAGGCGACCAGCGCCAAGGCGAACAAGACCAGGGGCGGCGCCCGGCGCCGGCGGACCGCCACCAGGTAGACGGCGACGGCGCCAAGCGAGCCGCCCAGCCAACCCAGCGCTATCCCGTCGGAGTAGAAGACCGCGATGACGACAATCCCGAGCAGGTCGTCCGCCACCGCCAGGGTCAGCAGGAAAACCCGCAGGGCGGCCGGCAAACCGCGCCCAAAAGCCGTCAGCACCGCCACGGCGAAGGCTATGTCGGTGGCCACGGGGATAGCCCAGCCGCTCATTTCGTCCGACCCTTGGACGGCTCCCACCAGCCAATACGTCAGCGCCGGCAGGGCCATGCCGCCGGCCGCGGCGACCACTGGAACGATCGCCGTGGCCAGGCGGCGCAGTTGGCCGACCACGAATTCGCGTTTCAGCTCCAGGCCGACGGTGAAGAAGAAAACCGTCAGCAACCCGTCGCGGGCCCAGTCGGCCACGGTCAGGTCGAGGTGCGCCGCCGCCGGCCCGATCACTGTCGCGGCCAGGTCGGCGTAACTGTCGCGGGCCGGCGAATTGGCCCAGGCCAGCGCCACCACCGCGCCGGCCAACAAGAATCCGGCGCCGGCCGATTCGCCCCGCAGAGTGTCGGCTAAGTTGCGGATGGCGCCGGCCCCGGGGCGGGCGAAGGCGGTCCAGCGTTCGCGCCGGCCTGAGGGATTCACAGCCTCGATTCTCACACGTCAAGGCCATTGGTCCCAAAAGACGCCGCCCAGGCGGGCGGCGGCGAGTTGAAGCAGCCGATTCGATCAGACTGGTGCGCGACACGCGGTCGGAGGTTATTGTTTGTCAGGCGGACGCGGCCTAGCGTCAATGTCGTATATCCACGTCCCTAGGCAAACGGAGGACCTCGTGGCGGCACCACAGAATTACCTTGCGGTCATCAAGGTGGTCGGTATTGGCGGCGGCGGTGTGAACGCGGTCAACCGGATGAAGGACGTCGGGCTGAAGGGCGTCGAGTTCGTCGCCATCAACACCGACGCCCAAGCGCTCTTGATGTCCGATGCCGACGTCAAACTCGACATCGGGCGCGAGAGCACCCGCGGGCTCGGCGCCGGCGCGGACCCGGAGGTCGGCCGGCGTTCGGCGGAAGAGCACGCCGACGAGATCCGAGAGGTCCTCGAAGGCGCCGACATGGTGTTCGTGGCGGCCGGCGAGGGCGGCGGCACCGGCACCGGCGGCGCGCCGGTGGTCGCGCGGATCGCCCGCGAACTGGACGCTCTGACGGTCGGGGTGGTCACCCGGCCCTTCGCCTTCGAGGGCCGGCGGCGCGAGAACCAGGCCATCGAGGGGATCGACAAACTGCGCCAGGAAGTCGACACCCTGATCGTCATCCCGAACGAGCGCTTGATGCAGATCTCGGATCCGGGTATGTCGATCCTCGAGGCCTTCCGCAACGCCGACCAGGTGCTTTTGTCGGGCGTCCAGGGCATAACCGACCTGATCACCACGCCCGGCCTGATCAACGTCGACTTCGCCGACGTCGAGTCGGTGATGAAGGGCGCCGGCAGCGCCCTGATGGGGATCGGCGCCGCCCGGGGCGAGGACCGGACGGTGCGCGCGGCCGAGATGGCGATCAGCTCGCCGCTGTTGGAGGCCTCGATCGACGGCGCCCACGGCGTGCTGCTGTGCATCCAGTCCGCCAGCGACATCGGCCTGGAGGAGGTCAACCGCGGCGCCTCGCTGGTCTCCGAGGCGGTCCATCCGGAGGCGAACATAATCTTCGGCCAGATAATCGACGACGCGCTGGCGGACGAGGTCCGGGTGACGGTCATCGCCGCCGGCTTCGACGCGCCGGACCCGAAGTCCTACACCGCCGAGATGCGCGCGACCGCCAAGTCGGGGGCGGTCCCGGCGCCGGCGCCCGCCGCGACGCCCGCCCCCAATCCCCCCGACGATGCCGCCGCGCCGATTCCGGGCGCGCCCCCGGTTCCGCCCGCGGCCCCGGTTCCGCCCGCCCCGGCGCCGGCGCCCGCCCCGACCGCGCCGGCCGCGCCGGCCGCCCGCTCGACTGGCGGCTACCGGATTCCCCGGGCGGCCACACCGGTGGGCGGGTTATTCGCCAGCCGCGACTCGGACGATCAGCCGGCCGCGCCGCCGGGCTCTTCGGACCAGGCGACCGCGCAGGTCCGGGCCGACGCGACGACTCCGCTGTTCGACTCGGCCCGGCGGGCGCGCGAGCGTTCGGCCGCGGCCAAGACGCCGCCGCCGCCTTCGAAAGACGACATCGTGGTGCCGTCTTGGTTGAACGAGGACTGATCCCGGCCGAACTCGGCCCCGGGGTCGGGGCTTATTTCACGACCCGCGAATTCGACCTCGCCACCGCCCAGGGCAGGGCCGGTCTGGCCGGTCGGCTCGGATTGCGACTGGTCTTCGCGAACCAAGTTCACGGCGCCGCCGTGCGCTGGATCGACCAAGCCGCCGCCCAGGCGGCGGACGCGCCGACGGCGGACGCGTTGGCGACCGGTCTTGACGGCATCGGACTGGTCATCCGCACGGCCGACTGCGTCCCGGTTGCGCTGGCCGCGGCCGACCGCCGGCTGGTCGCGGCGGTCCACGTCGGCTGGCGCGGACTGCTGGCCGGGGTGCTCGCCGCCGCCGTCGGCGAACTGCGTCAGGCCGGGGCCGGCGAGTTGCGGGCGGCGGTCGGCCCGGCCATCTGCGGGCGCTGCTATCAAATTGGCGAGGACCTGGCCGAACGGGCCCGCCGCGGGGGACATCTGGTGTTCCAAGGCGCCGACGGCCGTCCGCGCCTGGACGTCGCCGAGTCGGCGGTTCGCCAATTGCGGGCCGTCGGGGTCGACCGGTTGTCGCTGGTCCGCCAATGCACCTCGGAGTCGGCCGATCTGTTCTCCTGGCGCGGCGAGCGCGCGACCGGCCGCCAAGGCGCGGTGATAGCCCTCGCCCGCGCCTGACGGGCAAGGCCCCGTCAAAGTCGTGTTTTAGCTGATGAGAAGTAGGTGAACGACCCGTTGGCAGTCTCTGGAGTGGTGCCTGGCGGCTTGGGCTATGTCGTCCCAGCCGGTGGGGCGGAGGGCGGTGATGGCGATGTCGCGCAGGACGGCCATGACGGTTGGCGCGTTGCCGGTCCTGACTTGGGAGCGGTCCTCGTCGTAGG
>JAITKC010000020.1 GCA_031278665.1 Bifidobacteriaceae bacterium
GAAGGCGTAGGAGTCGGCCAGCAGCGGCGTGATGTCCTTAAACACCACGCCGGCTTGGGGGAAGTCGGGGATGTCGCGAGTGTGGGTCCGGGTCAGGTCGCGGACTTGTTCGGGCGAGATCGAGTTCACTGTTTCACCTCGTGGGGTTGGCTTGGCGCCGCCAGCCGGGCCGACGGCCCGGGCTTGTCATTTCTCCGACCGCGACGAGCGCGGCTGGCGGCGCGGCTGGGCGCCGTGGCCCCGGTGGGCGCCGGCGCGCAGCGCCCCGATGCCGGCGATCGCCGCCGTGCCGATGCCGGCGTCCGCGCCGGCCGCGATCGCCGCCGCCCGTTTCGCCAGGACCCGCTCGCCGTGTTCGCGAATCTTCGGCTGGCGGTTGCGCAAGGCCACCTCCAACGGCGTGGCCAGGAAGATCGAGGAGTAAGTGCCGGCCGCCATTCCGACGAACAGCGCCAGCGATATGTCCTGTAGCGAGGACGGCCCGAGCAGCGCCCAGCCGATGAACAAGATGGCCGCCACCGGCAGCAGCGCCACCACCGAAGTGTTAATCGAACGCACCATGGTCTGGTTGACCGCCAGGTTGGCGGCCTCGCCGTAGGTGTACTGCGACTGGTCGAGCACGCCTTCGGTGTTCTCGCGGACTTTGTCGAAGACCACGACCGTGTCGTACATCGAGTAGCCGAGCACCGTCAGGAAGCCGATCAGAGTCGCCGGCGTGACCTCGAAGCCGACGGCGGCGTAGACCCCGACGGTGACGATCAGGTCGTGTAACAGCGCGGTGATAGCCGAAACCGCCATCGCCCAGTTCCGGAAATACAAGATCATCGCGATCGCGACCAGGGCCAAGAAGATAATCGAGCCCCGCAGCGCCTTGCCGGAGACGTCCGATCCCCAAGAGGCCGAGACCATCTGGTTCGACACCTCGGTGGTGGCGACCCCGTAGGCCTGGGCCAGGGCGGTCTTGAGTTCCTGGGTTTGGTCATTCGACAACTTGCCGACCTGCACCCGCACGCCGCCGTCGCCCAAACTGGTGACTTTCGGGGAGGAGTCGGCGCCAAGGACGTCGCGGGCCGCGTCGAGGGCCGGGGACTGCTCGGTCGAGGTGGTGCCGACCACCCGGAACTCGGTGCCGCCGACGAACTCCATGCCCAGTTCCAAACCGGGTTTGAAGAGCAGCCCGCCGCAGACGATCACCACGCCGATGGCGACGCCAAGCCAGATCTTGATTTTCGGCACCACGGCGTACGAACGTCGGCCGGTGTAGAGGTCGTTGCCCCACCCAGCGAATCCCTTAGCCATCGCCATCGCCCCCCTCCGCGTCGTCTTCGGCCGCTCGGGCGCGTTCGGCGGCCCGGCGTTTGCGCTCGGCTATCGACAGGCCGGCCTCGCCCGGCGCCGGCCCCTTGCCCGGGCCGGCCGGTTCGCCGCCGACAGCCTTGGCGCCCGATGCCGTCGCGGCGCCGACGCTGGCCGGCTCGGCCGCGTCCGGCTCGCCCGGCGCGCCCGCCGGAGTCCGGGCGAAACGTCCGCGCCCGACGTAGCGGCTCGCCCCGGGCGCGCCCAGACGGTACGGGTCAAGCCCCGACCAGGGGTGTCCGCCGCCCCAGAAACCGGTTCTGGCCAGCAACACCACCATCGGGTGGGTGAACAGCATGACCACCACCAGGTCCATCACGGTGGTCAGCCCGAGTGTGAAGGCGAAACCGCGGACCCCCCCGACGGCCACCATGTAGAGCACGATCGCGGCGATGAAGTTGACCGCGTCCGAGGCCAGGATGGTCCGCCGGGCGCGCAGCCAGGCCAGATCGACGGCCTGGCCGATGCTCCGGCCGACCCGCAGCTCGTCGCGAATGCGTTCGAAGTAGACGATGAACGAGTCGGCGGTGATGCCGATGGCGACAATCAAGCCGGCCACGCCGGCCAGCGACAGCCGGTAGCCCTGCAGCCAGCCGAGCAGGACGATGGTGCCATAGGAGATGCCGATCGCCAGGATCAGCGACATGACGGTGACCACCGACAGCGCCCGATACTGCAAGAAGGAGTAGATGGCGACCAGGATCATGCCGATCAGCCCCGCCCACAGGCCGACTTCGAGTTGTTCGGAGCCGGCCGTGGCCGAGATCTGATCCTGCGACTCGACGTTGAAGTTGATCGGCAACGAGCCGAACTTCAGCTGGTCGGCCAGCGTCTTGGAGGTCTGCTGGGTGAACGATCCGGAGATCTGGGCCTTGCCGGTCAAAATCGGGTCGTTGCAGACCTCCGGGGCCGAGATGACGACATCGTCCAACACGATCGCGAACTGCCGTTTCGGGTCGTCGGCATTGGCCGCGCAAGCCGCGTCGAGTTTGGTGGTGACCTCGCCGAACTGTTTGCCGCCGGCCGAGTTGAACTCGATGTCGACCACCCACTGGCCGGTCGTGTTGCCCTGTTGGGTGGTCGCCATACCGTTGTTGGCCTGGGTCAGCTCCGAGCCTTGGACCATCACCGGACCCAAGATATAGGCGACCGTGCCGGAGGCGTCGCAGGTCACCAACGGTTTGTCGGGGTCCGAGGGGGCGTTGCCCCGGGTCGAGCCGACCATCGCGCAGTTGATCGTATCGGCCACGGTCTGGGCCTTGGCGGCGTCCTCGGTGATGCCGGTGGCCGTCTTCTGCGCGACTGTCGCCGCCGAGTCCTCGAGGTAGCTGGCGTATTCTTCGGCCACGGCGGCGTAGACGACCTCCTCGTTCAGGCCGTTCTCCAGCCGGGAGGTGTAAGCCGGGTCGGGCGGAACGGCCATGTAGCCGGTCGACGCGTCGATTTTCGAGGTCGGGCTGGGCGCCGGCGAGGGGCTGGCGGACTCTTCGGCCGCCGTCGGCTCGGCGCTGGATTCATCGCCCTCGGTTGCCTCGTCGCCCTCGGTTGCCTCATCGCCTTCGGTTGACTCATCGCCTTCGGTCGACTCGTCGCCCTCCGCGCTGGGCGTCGGCGAGGGTGTGTAGGAGGGATTCGGGTACAGGCGCTGCGCCCAGGCGTCCTGCTGGACGGCCGTGGCGCCGGTGACGTAGAGCACCGTCCGGAACGTCATCTGGGCCGATTTCGTCACCAGGTCGAGGTCGTCCTGGCTGGGGGTGCCGGGAATCGACACGACGATATTCGAACTGCCCTGGCGCACGATTTCGGGTTCGACCACCCCAGACGAGTTCACCCGCGAGTCGATTATCGTGATCGCCTGATCGATCTGCTCGGTTGTGATCTCAGCGTTCGAGTCAGTCGCCTGCGGGGTCAGGACTAGCTGGGTGCCGCCCTCGAGATCGAGGGCGAACTTTGGAAGCAGCGTCGTCTTACCCGCGGCCGTGCCAATTCCAAGCGCCCCGAACAGGGCGACGACCAAGGCGGCCAACACCAGCAAAGTGCGGACCGGCCGGGCCTTTCGTGAGTTTGTAGCCACCAGTGTGCTTCTTCCTTAGGGACTGAGTTGCCAGGCGGGTCGGGCTCAGCCGTTCTTGGGCCCCGGTTCGGCCTCGTCGGCCCCGGCGGCGTCGGCGTCATCGTCGCCACTCGTCGGCTCGTCCTCGTCGGGCCGGGCGTCGTCGCCGGTCGCCGGCTCGTCCTCGTCGACCGGATACGGCTCGGTCAAATTGGCCCACTCCTCATCGGAGACCTCGGACTTGATGGCCCGGCGCAAATAGGCGGACTCGTCGCCGCTCGGCGACATCAGCGTCAACACGTCGCCTTGGACCCCGGTGATGATCCCGATCATGCCGCCAACGGTCATCACGCGCTGGCCGACGTCGAGCGAACGGCGGAAGTCGCCCTGCTGCTGTTGCTGCTTCTTATTGCGCCGCGACATGAACCACATCAAGGCGATCATCCCGACCAGGAAGATCAGCATCAAATAGTTGCCGCCTCCCCCGGTCGTCGCCTCGCCTTCCTCGGCGGCCAACCAGGCGGCATCGGAAATAGTCAACGAAAACACTCCTCAATCGGTGGGCTGCGGAAAAGACATTACGTCCGGGGCGAGTCTAGCGCCTAGCGGCCGCCCCGGGCTTCGCCAGCCCGGCCGGGCGACCTCGAAGTCCGGCCGAGGCGGCGAAAAGACGCCTGGGCGCGGCCAAGACCGACGGCATCGGCGTCACCGGGGAGGCGCGGCGTCAAGGTGGGCGTAGGCGTCGAGGGTGGCGAGGCGCCCGCGCGGGGTGCGGGCGATCAAGCCCTCGCGCAGCAGATACGGCTCGACCACGGTCTCAATCGTGTCGGGTTCCTCGCCCACCGCCGCCGCCAGGGTGGTCAACCCGACCGGCTGGCCGGCGAAACGATGCGCCAAAACTTCGAGGATGGCGCGGTCCAGCCGGTCCAGCCCGCGCCGGTCCACCTGGTAGACGGCCAGAGCGGCCAGGGCGGCGGCCAGATCGGCCACGCCGGAGCCGCGAACCTGGGCCCAGTCGCGCACCCGCCGCAACAGGCGGTTGGCGATCCGGGGGGTGCCGCGCGAACGCGAGGCGACCTCGCGGGCGGCGTCCGGCGTGACTGACAGGTCGAGCAGCGCCGCCGACCGCGTGATCACCCGCTCCAACTCCGGCGCCGAGTAATAGTCGAGTTGGCCGGTGAAGCCGAAGCGGTCCCTCAGCGGCGCCGGCAGCAGACCCGACCGGGTGGTGGCGCCGACAACTGTGAAAGTCGGCAAGGTCAGAGGGATCGCGTTGGCCCCCGGCCCTTTGCCGACCACCACATCGACCCGGAAATCTTCCATCGCCACGTAGAGCATCTCTTCGACCGGCCGCGCCAGGCGGTGGATCTCGTCCACGAACAGGACCTCGCCGTGTTCCAGCGAAGTCAACACCGCCGCCAAGTCGCCGGCGTGTTGGATGGCCGGGCCGGACGTGACCCGCATCGAGACGCCCAGCTCGGCGGCGATGATCATCGACAAAGTCGTCTTGCCCAGTCCGGGCGGACCGGACAACAGCACGTGGTCCGGCGCCGCCCCCCTTCCTTTCGCGGCCTCAAGCACCAGTGAGAGCTGTTCGCGGACGACCTGCTGGCCGACAAACTCGCTCAAGTTCTTGGGACGCAGCGCCGCCTCGATGGCCCGCTCGGTCCCGGACGCGCCGGGCG
>JAITKC010000104.1 GCA_031278665.1 Bifidobacteriaceae bacterium
GCGGGCGCCACGCGATTCATCGCCGGCGCCCCGCCCCGGGGCCGGTTAGCTGTTCAGCCGACGACGGCCGAGGGCCGCCAACGCGCCGCCCAACGCCAGGGCCAGCCCGGCCAGCGCCGCCAAGCCGAAGCTGTTGGCGCCGGTGCGCTCGAGGTCGGAGTCGCCACCGGATCCGCCGGTCGAGGTCGGGCTGGGCGAGGCCGGCGACGAGCCGGTTGGGCTGGGATCGGCCCCAGTCGGACTAGCGCTCGGGCTGGGGCTGACGCTCGGACTGGGGCTGACGCTCGGGCTGGGGCTGACGCTCGGCTCGGGCTCGGCCTGGATCTCCTCCTCCGCCTCGGCCTCGTCGTTTTCTGGGTTGGTGTCGGCGAAATCGTGGGTCACATCGGCGACGACCACCAGACTGTCGCCGTCCACCCCCGCCGCGACGCCGGCGATCTTGTACTCAATCGTCTCGCCCACGGCGATGTCGCCGATCGGGCAGGTGAAGACCAAGCCGACGGCGGCGCACGGCGCCAGCGCGTCGGCGCTCTTGGACCGCCCGACCGGGGTCACCTGCGGGTCGGCCAACCCTTGCGGCACCGTGAAGGTCACCACCGCGCCGCTGGCCGGATATGGCCCGTAGTTGGTCACTTTGGCCAGGAAAGTCACCGGATCGCCGGCCTCGACTTTGTCGGCGGTGGCCGTGATCTCCACCCCGACGTCGATGTCGGCCGGCGCCGTGGTGGAGCAGACGTCGTCCTCGTTGTTGGCGCCGACCGGGTCAAGCGCGCCGGAGCCGACCAAGCCGGCGTTGCAGAGCTCCGCCGCCGGGAAGGTCTTGTCCACTCGGAAGACCAGCCTGGCGATCGCCTGCTCGCCGGTGGCGAGCGGGTCGGTGACGCAGCGCACAACCTCCTCCTGGTCCTGTTTGCCGGCCTGCGGCGCCGCGTCGCCCGCTTCGGCCGGCGTCTCCGGATCGGGAATCGAACAAGCCTCGCCGCCGATCACCTCGCCGGAGACAAAGGTCAGCCCGGCCGGCACGGAGTCGGAGATGGTCACGTCGCGGGCCACGCTGGGCCCGGCGTTGGTCACCTTCAACTCGAAGACGACCTCCTGGCCGAGCACCATCGGATTCGGCTCGACCAGACTCTTCACCATCGACGTGTCGGCGGATTCGACCACGTTGACCGTCAAATCGACGGTGTTGTTACTGTAATCCGACTCGCAGGTGCCGACTTGATCGTTCGGGTCCGGGTTCTGCTCGCCGCATTCGATCGGATTGCGCGAATAGGTGTGGGCGTGGGCCGTGTAAGCCCCGGCCGGGGTGTCGGCCGGGATCGTCGCCGTGATTGTGCCGGGCACCGAGAAGCCCGGGTCCAGTGAGTCGCGCGTCGGCGTCGCCTTCCAGGCCACGCAAGTGACCGTGTAAACGGCCTGCGCCCCCTCGCCGGTGTGGGAGACCGAGCAGTTCATGTAGTCGCCGGTGACCTTGGAGACGTCGGTGGTAAAGCCCTTCGGCAGCGTCACCACCACCTTCGGCTGGTCGAGCGAGGACGGCCCGTTGTTGAAGGCCGCCAGGGCGTAGACGACATCGGAGCCCGCCGATGGCGTGTCGTTGTTGACGGAGCCGGAGATCGCCACGTCCGCCAGGGATTTGAGCTGGGTAGTGACGGAGGCGTTGTCGTTATCCGGTTTCGCGTCGATCGACGTCGACGTCACACTCGCCTGGTTGTTCAGATTGCGCGGATATTCGTTGGGTTTGCCCAGGTCATAGGCCGGCAGCACGTCGTCGCAGGTTTTGTCTTCGAGCTTGTCGTAGCCCGGGCACCAATAGGGCCTGAGATCGCGCGGGTCGGAGTCGGCCACGATCCGCGTGTTGACGGAGAGGTTGGCCGGAATCACTCCGGGCTCGCCCGTGTCGGAGTCGCTCGACCATTGCAGTTCGCACTTGACGACTTGGCGGCCGTCCGCCAGGTCGGCGGTCAAGGCCTGGTCGACGGCGCAGCCCGGCGACGAACTGGTCGCGTTCAGGGTCAGGCCCAACGGCAACGTGTCGATCAGCGCCGCGCCGACCGAATCCGAGGGTCCGTTGTTGATCGTGGTGACGGTGTAGCCGACTGACGCGCCCGCATAGGAGACCGGCGAGTCGGCCAGTTTCGAGACCGCCAGGTCGGCCTGATGGATCACGTCGGTCTCAGCCGTGGCGGTCTTGTTTATGGACTGGCCGTCCGGGCCGACCGTGTTGGCCCGGACGGTCGCGGTGTTGACCGCGCCGCCGCCAGGGGGGGGGGCGCTTATCTCGGCGGTGGCGTCAGCCGGAATGGTGCCGTAGACGTAAACCGAGACTTTCTGGGGGTTGCCGGCGTCGGTCGACGCGCGCACAGTCCCCAGCGAGCAGACCACGTTCGTGCCGGGCGGGGTAATCGAACAACCGCCCTGGCCGGGGTTGGCCTGGGTGATCAGGAAACCGTCGGGGACCACATCGGTCAGGGTCACTGCCTGGGCGTCGGCCCACTGCGAGGTCAGATCCTGATCGGGGTAGTAAGTGGCCGGCACCCAAATGTCGATCTGGTAGCCGAACTTCTCGCCCGCGGTGTAGGTGTCGTGACCGTCGTCATTCGGATTCTTGATCGTGGTCAGCGCCGTCTTGGTGTTCTTCAGATCGGTTTGGGCGGCCGGGATATCAAGCCCGGCGGTGTCGTAATTGTCCGTCTTGTCCAGTTCGGTGGTCGAAGTCGTGGCCGAGGCCCAGCCGCCGGCCTGACGGTTGGCCGAACCCGAGGGGACCGCGCAAGTGGCGGCGCGGCCGCAATCCGGGAAGCTGGCGGGCGCGGGCGTGGAGGAGGCGATCTCGAACGGGACCTCGATCGTCATACTCGTGCCCGTGGGAAGCCCGTCCGGGTAGGCCGGCCCGCCGGCGACCTCCATCTTGTTCAGATCGCAGACGATCTCCTGGTTGACCGCCGCGCAGCCGGGCGGCAGCGAGGCGGAGTCTGGCAGGGCGGTGATCGCCACATTCGACCGCAACTGCACGTCGCGGGCGTTGGACGGACCGTTGTTCTTGACCACGATCTTGGCGCAGCGCAGTGAGCCGGGGCCAAGATAGACGCCTGACGGCGCGCTCGTGGTGCCCAACGCGCAGGCGTCTTCATCGGGTTTGGCGGTCAGCTTCGGGTAGAGGATTTGGAAATCGACTTCGACGTCGGCTTGGGCTTTGACCACGTCCATCGTCATATCGCCGTTGTTCGACAGAGTCGGATCATTGATACTGGTGTCGCGGTGGGCCACCGTGGCCACATTCGGTATCAGGGTGCCGGCCGCCAGCTTCCCGGGCACGTTCACTGGGATGGTCCAGGAGACCCAGCCTTCCTTCGCCAACGGCGGCGAAGTGGGGCTCTCGCAGACCAGCGCCTCGGCCTTGTTCCCCTGGTCGTCCGTGATCGTTTGCTTCGCACAGCCGGAGGGAGTCGTGACCAGAGTCAGTTCCGGCGGCAGAATGTCAGTCACTTTGACGCCGTTGGCGGCCGACGGGCCGTTGTTGGTCACCTTCAAGATGTAAGAGCCGGTCTCGCCGGCGGTGAAACCGCTGGAAGTCTTGTCCAGCGCCAGGTCGGATTGTGGCTGGCCGCTGTGGACCCACTCGGCCTTGTTGTTGTCCGGTTCCGGATCGTACGTGTCGTCGCTGGAGACGGTCGCGGTCTGGGTCGGTGTCGCGCCTCCAGGGTACGGAGTTGCACCGACCCTCCCGACCACAGTGATGTTCCAGACCTCTCTGACCGGCAAGGAAGCCAGTTCGCAGCTGGCCCACCCCGTCCCGGACGGCCACATGCAGAGGTTGCCACGGTCGGTAGTGGCCGACGCCACTGTCATTCCGCCAGGCAGGGCGTCCGCTAACACAACGTTGACGGCATCCGACGGGCCGTTGTTGACCACGGTCACCGTGTACTCGACCATGTCTCCGCTCCCCGGGACGGTCGGTGTGTTCGAGGTCTTGGCGACGGCCAGGTCCGCCGAGGTCACCACATCGGTGGTCCAGGTGGGCGGGTCGGCCGGGTCCTGGACGCAGTCGTCTTTGACGGCGCAGGCCACGGCGGCCTGGTTGACGATCTTCGAACCGGCCGGGGCGTTGGCCGGCACCAAAACGCCGGTGATATTGATGGTGGCGATGGCGCCGGCGCCGCCGGGCGCGGCCGGGCCGGGCAGGGTGCCGAGCGAGCAAGTGACCGTCTGGCCCGAGATGGCGCAGGAGCCGCGATCAGAGGTCGCCTTGGTTTGCGAGTCCACAGTCAAGGTATCCGGCAGCGTGTCCGTGACCACCGCGCCGGCGGCGTCCGAGGGGCCTTTGTTCTGCGCCGTGATGGTGTAGTCGATGCGGTTACCGGCCGTCGCCCTGGCCGGGCGGCCGGTCTTGGTGAGCGCGATTTCGCTGTTCGGAGCGCCCGGTTTGACTTCGGCCTTGGCGATGTTGTCGTCCTGGTCGGGATCGAAGGTCAAAGAGGTCACCGACGCCTGGTTTTGATAAGTTCCGGAAGCCACGTCGCCGCGCAGATAGCCGGTGACGGTGACGACGGCGGTCTGGCCCGGCTTCAGGCGGCCCACGCCGTCCGCGGCCGAACACTTGAACCCGGTGGCGGAGAACTGAGCGGCCGGACAGGTCATGGTCAGGTCGCCGCCGGGGCCGGGAGCGGCGCCGGTCAAAATCAGCTCGCTCGGGTTCAGCACGGTGTCAGAAATCGTCACTCCGAGCGCGTCCGAGAGGCAGGTCGCCTGGGGCGGCGAGCTTTGCGAGCACTTGTTGGTCGCGGTCAGGGTCCAGGTGACCTGCTTGCCCGGGACCACAGTTTGCGGCGTCTCGGTCTTTTCGATCTTCAGGTCGGCTTGGTGGGTCATCGGCAGCGAGACCGTGGCGACGTTATTGGACAGGTCCGGGTCGAAAGAAGTGGTCGCCACCGATGCCGTGTTGGACAGCGTGGTGGCCAGCGACTCGGACTTCGGATAACCCTGGATTTCGATCAGGGCGACCGCGTCTTTGGACAAGTCTGGCAAGCCGCAAACCACGTCGCCGCCGACCGCCGGCACCCCGCAAGTCCCGTTCATCCCGTTCGCGAACCAAGCCACCTGGGTGGCCACGTAGTCAGTCGGCAGCGGATCGGTCACGACCACGCCGGTCGCTTTGGAGGGCCCGTTGTTGGTGACCGTCAGCGTGGTCGTGCCGGGCTGGCCGGCGATGGCGCCGACTTGGCCGGGCAACGGCGAATCGGCAGCCATCGCCTTGGCGATCATCACATCGGCCATCAGCCCGACCGGGGTGTCCACCGGGGGCGTGTCGTAAACGGCCGAGGTCCCGGTGCCGACGGTGACGTACGGCAGATTGGCGATATTGCGCAAAGTGGCGCCGCCGGCATCGTCGCTGATCGTGACCTGGAACTGGAACGAGGTCGAGTCCCCGACTTTCAGCAAGCCGCCGCCGCTCGCGCCGGCGGCGGCCCCCCGGCCCAAGTTGACGCAAACCTCGCGTTTCGCCGCGTCGTAGCTGCCATATGAACCCGAATCCGGTATCGCGGCCGGCAGCGAGCCCGCCGCCGCGTCGGGTTTCGACAGCAGCACAATCGACCCCGGCACATAATCGACGCCGACCGGCAGCGGGTCGCAAGAGCGGGTCGAACTGGCGTCGGCCTGGCCGGTGTTGCGGTAAGTCAGCACATACTGCAAAGTGTCACGCGGTTTGGCGCCGTCGGTGCTGGTCAAATTGACAACAGCCTTAGTCGATGTGGTGAAGTCCGGGGCGTAGAGATTGATCGCCAACGCCAACACGCCCGGATAATAAACGTCGCCGCCGGTCCGGAAACTAAAAGTGGCCTCGGTGGCCGAATTGGGGATCACGCCCGAGACGCCGAGGTTCTTGATGTCGAACCCGAGCATGTTTTGATAGGCCGGCGTCTTGGTGGTGACATAGTCGCCGTTGAGAGAGTTGACCGAGTCGAAGAAGTTCGAGCCGGGCGAAACCGCGGTGGCCAACTGGGTGCTTTGGAGTTGCGTGTAGTCGCTGGTCTGGGCCAGATCGCCCTCATAGGCGACCATCGAGAGCTGGGCGTCGACTTTTCCGTAGGCGGGCGTCAAGAAGTCGGAGACGGTGATGGTCTGCGGGGTGGTCGAGCCGACGGTGGCGAAGCCGTGGTAGACGGTCAGGTTGCGCAAAGGCAGGCCCGATGCCGTGTAGACCACGGTGATCGACCAGCCGGCGTAACGGTCCAGCCCGGTGCCGGCCTGAACATTGGCCCCCCAGTATTCGCCGCTGCCGGCTTGTTTGACCAGACCGGTGACATCGGCGTAAGCCTGATAGGCGCCGTTCTGGCCGTCATTGCGGGCCAGCACCGTGCCGGCGATGTCGCTATAGGAACCCGCGCCCGGCGTCTTGAGCTTCATCGTGTGAGCCAGGCTGGCGTCGCCCGCGTGGACCGCCCCGGCGCTGACCGGGCCGATGGTCAGCCGCGCGCCCCAATAAAGGCCCGCCCACTGCACCTGCGCGCCGTCCGGCAGAATCAATTGCGAAGCCGACGAATTAGTCGTCGAATTGTCGCCGTCGGCGTCGAGGTCGACCATCCGGAAGCTGTTGTTGTCCCATTTAGCGCCGCCGCGGGCCTCGAGGCAGGGTTGGCCGGCCGTGTCTGGGCAGGTCAGCAAGCTATTGCCAATGGTCAAGATGGCGCCGTTGAGATTCTTGTTGAACACATTGGTGAAGCTCAGCGAGGACGGCGGTTCGGCCGCCTGAGTCTCCTCGACGCCTGTCGCCACCGAAATACCAAGGGCCAAGACCCCAGCCGCCATAAAGGCCACCGCGCGCCGTATTCTCGACATGACTCTTTCCAATCATTCGCGGGATGATGAAACTGCTCAAATGCAATATTAGTCGGGCTGGCGGCTAACCGGCGCCGCCGCCAATCGCCACGCGACCTGGGCCCGCGCGCCTGCCGGGGACGGATAATCGGCCCTGGGCGGCCGGCCGGGCCGCCAAAGCGTCACGGCCAGCGCGGGTCGACGTCCGCCGGGCGGCCGCGCGAGGCCAACCAGTCGTTGAATCCCTCGGCCCACTGGCGGTGCGTCAAGCTTTGCCAGGCGTGCAATCCGGCCGCGTCCAGGGCGGTCACTTGGGCGTGGCGGCGCTCGATCGCGTCGAACACGGCGATCGCCTGGCGGACGTCTTCTAAGGCGTCGTGCAAATTGGAACTCGGGCTGACGCCGTAAACGGCCATCAAGTCGCCCAATTTGCGTTTGCCTTTGCGGTAGCGGTCGACCCCGCGATCGATCACCAGCGGATCGATCACCGGCTCCACCTCGCCGCCCAAACGCTCCTCCAGCGTCGCCAATCCGTGGCGTTCCAATTCGGCTTTGAGAATTCTGAGGTCGTAGGCGGCGTTAAAGGCCAACACCGCCCAGCCCTCGGCCAGCGCGGCCGCGAGCCGGCCGGCCACCTCCTCCAGCGCCTGCGCCGGCGCCCGCCCCTCCGCCCGCGCCCGCTCGGTGGTGATGCCGTGGACGGCGGTGGCCTGGGGCGGTATTTCCACTCCCGGATCGATCAGCCAGGTCACCGCGGCCTCGGCGACGCCGGCGCCGCGCCAGACCAAAGCCGCCGTCACAATCCGGTCCCGATCCGTGCTGACGCCGGTGGTTTCCGTGTCGAATCCACCCAAGTTCCTCATGGGATAACTCTCTCACCCGGCTCCGACACCGCCCGACACCGCCCGACGCGGCCCGACGCGGCCCGGCGCCGCCCAACGCAAGGGCGCGGCATCGGCGGCGCACTAGGCTTTACCCCCGTGAGCAACGAGATCGAGATCGGCCGCGGCAAGCGCGGGCGCGAGGCCTATTCCCTTGACGACGTCGCGGTGGTGCCGTCGCGGCGGACGCGCGGCCCCGAGGACATCTCGGTCGGCTGGCAAATCGACGCCTACCACTTCCAATCCCCGATAGTCGCGGCGCCGATGGATTCGGTCATGTCCCCCGCCACGGCCATCCGGCTGGGCGAACTGGGCGGGCTGGGCGTGCTCGACCTGGAGGGGGTCTGGACCCGCTACGACGACCCCGCCCCGCTGCTCGAGGAAATCGCCGCCCTGCCCCAATCCGAGGCCACGCCGCGGCTCCAAGAGATTTACCAGGCGCCGGTCAAACCGGAGCTGATCACCGAACGGTTGGAGGAAATCCGGGCCGCCGGGGTGACTGTGGCCGGAGCCCTGTCCCCCCAGCGCACCCAAGCGCTTTGGCGCACCGTGGTGGACGCCGGCGTCGATTTGTTCGTCATCCGAGGCACCACCGTGTCAGCCGAACACGTGTCTTCTGACGCCGAACCGCTCAACCTGAAACGCTTCATCTACGAGTTGGACGTGCCGGTGATCGTCGGCGGCGCCGCCACCCACACCGCCGCCCTGCACCTGATGCGGACCGGCGCGGCCGGCATCCTAGTCGGATTCGGCGGCGGCGCGGCCCACACCACCCGCATCACGCTGGGCATCCACGCGCCGATGGCGACCGCGATCGCCGATGTCGCCGGCGCCCGCCGCGACTAGTTGGACGAGCCCGGGGGGCGCGACGTCCAGGTCTTCGCCGCCGGCGCCGTCGGCCGGTCCGGCGACGTGGTCAAGGCGATCGCCTGCGGGGCGGACGCGGTCATGTTGGGCGCCGCCCTGGCCCGCGCCGCCGAGGCCCCCGGCCGGGGCTGGCACTGGGGGCCCGAGGCCCACCACTCGCGCCTGCCTAGGGGCGAGCGGGTCCGGGTGGGCTGCGTCGGAACTATGGAGCAGATCCTCTACGGGCCCTCGGCCAGCGCCGACGGCTCGTCCAATTTTGTCGGCGCCCTGAAACGGGCGATGGCGTCGACCGGCTATGTCGATCTCAAAGAGTTCCAGCGCGTCCAGGTCGTGGTCGCCCCGTATTCGGCCGCCTGACCCGCCCGCCTTG
>JAITKC010000196.1 GCA_031278665.1 Bifidobacteriaceae bacterium
GGTTGGCCAGCGCTTTCCGGCCGGCGGCGGCCGCCTGCCGGGGCCGGAGGACGAGAACGGCTGGGGGAGGTTCGCAGAACCTCCCCCAGCCGTTTTCCGGTCCGATCGCCTGGCCGCGAATCCCCAGAGGGATTCGGTCAGCCAGCCAAGCGGCTCAGGCCTCCTGGCCCCGGCGGCGCCGCTTGGCGGCCAGCAGCAGGAACAGTCCGGCCAGCAGCAGGCCGAGCGCCCCGCCGGTCAAACCGATCAGGCCGTCGGCGCCAGTCCGCTCGAGCGGCGGCACCTGGATGGGCGGGATGTCGGCCGGCGGGCCGCCGCAGGTCACCGAGAAGTTCGCCGTGTGCACGCCGGAGAGCGGCCCGCGCAGCGTCAACGTGTGAACGTTGCGCGGCGTGTCCTCCGGGACCACCCACTGGAACACCACCATGCCCTCGGAGTTGGCCTTGATCACGCCGACCGGCACCTCGCCGGTGGTCATCGCCGTGACCGTCTCGCCGGGCTGGAAGTTGTAGCCGGTGGCGGCTTGGCGATCGCCCAGGCACAACTGCAGTTTGGCGATCGCGATCTCGGGAATACCAACCCGCCATGGGCGCGTTACAACATTGTGCGAAGCGTCCTCCTCGGCCACCGTCAGCATGTCCCCGACATGCGCCGGCGGCTCCAAAACGCAAGACCAACTGCGGTCTGCCTGGACCTCGGCCTCGCACAGAACGTTGCCGTCCGCGTCGGTGACGGTGATCGCGTTGCCCTCTTCCTCGCCCAGGCCGGTCAGGGTCTCGCCGGCCGACGGATCCGGCACAGGCTGGATCGGAGCGACCGCGTCGACTGTGACAGTGCCCTTCTCGGAGGAGTTGGACGCCTTGTCGACCAAGACCACCTCGACCACGGTCCCGTCCGGCAGGGCCGGATCGAACGCGCAAGACCAAGTGCCGTCGGGATTGACCGCGGTTTGGCAAAGCTCTTCGCCAGTCACCGGGTCGATCACGATGACGATCAGATCGCCGGCGGCGGCATCGTCCAAATCTGTGATCGGAACCACGCCGGAAACTTGGTCGCCGCGGGTCGGCTCCAAGACCGGCGTCCCCGGCGCCACGCCGTCGACCACGATCTTCGAGTCGTTGGCGTTGCCGGCCTTGTCGACGATCTCGACCGTGACCTCGGCGCCGTGCGGCAGCTTCGGGCTGATCGGGCAGTCGAAACTGCCGTCCGGCTTGACCGGGCAGCTGGCGACGACATCGCCGTCCTCGTCGGTGACCACCACGACCAAGTCGCCCTTGGCGGCATCGGACTTGTCCTCGTCGGCGACTTTGCCGCTGACTCCGCCGCCGTTGGACTCGTTGAGCGTCGGGTCGCCCGGCGGGATGCCGTCGACCACCTTGTTAACCGGGTTGGAGGCGTTTCCGGCCGGATCGACGATCTCGACCGTGATGGTCTCGCCGTCGCCGGCGCCGGGGACGATCGGGCAGTCGAAGGTGCCGTCGGCCTTGACCGGGCAGCTGGCGATGACGTTGCCGTCCTCGTCGGTGACCACCACGATCAGATCGCCGTCGGCGGCGTCGCCCTTGTCCCCGTCCCCGACTTCGCCGGTGACATGGTTGCCGTCGGATTCGTCCACCGTCGGTTTGCCGGGCGCGACGCCGTCGGTGACTATCTCAACCGGCGGCTCGGTGGCGTTGTGGGCCGGGTCCTCGATTGTGACCACCAAGTCGGTGCCGTCCGGCACGCCTGGAACGATCGGGCAATCGAAGCTGCCGTCGGCGTTGACCGGGCAGGTGGCGACGACGTTGCCGTCCTCGTCGGTGATCACCACGGTCAAATCGCCGGCCGCGGCGTCGTCCAGGTCCTCGTCCGCGACATGGCCGTCGACGTGCCCGCCATCGGACGGGTTGACTTCGGGGGTTCCCGGCGCCACGCCGTCGGTGACGATCTCGACCGGCGGATCGGTCCGGTTGCCTTCGCCGTCCTCGATCACCACGGTCAACTCGGTGCCGTCAGGCACGCCCGGAACTATCGGGCAATCGAAACTGCCGTCCGGATTGACCGGGCAGGAGATGATGACTTCGCCGTCCTCGTCGATTATCACGACAATCAGATCGTCGTTCGCGGCGTCCTCGAGATCCTCGTCCGAGACGTGGCCGTCGACGTGTTCGCCGTCAGAGGGGTTGACCACGGGAACGCCGGGGGCGGTGGCGTCGAGGAATTGGACGCGGGCCTTGGCCGGTCCGCTGGCCGAAACCACGCCATCGGCGACCTGGATCGCGACCCCGCCGATTGTGGCGGTGACCTCGTAGACGCCCTCGTCGCCGAAGATGGTGACGCTGGCGGCGATCAAGGCGATCAACGGGTTGGCGACCGAGAAGTCGATCAACCCGGTGTAGGCCTCGTAATCGGCCGGACCGTAGACCGGCGCGAGAGCGCCGCCCGTCCAGGTCAGCGCCGGCACCCGGAAGTCGACCTCGCAGGCAACCTGCACGCCGGTCAGCGGATCCCAGCAGGCCGCCAGGTTGCCGTTGACGTCGCGGATTGTCGCCAGGACCGTCTGACCGGCCGGATCGTCGGCCCGGACAGCCGTCGCCGGACTGGTCAACTCGCTGTGCAGAGCCGACGGCGGACCGCCGGAGTAGACCACTGAGCGCTTGAACTCCGAGCCCTTGGGTTCTGTCGGAATGTCGGCGCCGCCCAGTTTGACGCCGATTTGAGCCGAACCGGCCTGCGTTGTCACGATCTCGAACCGCACTCGGCCGTTCAGGTCGGTGACGAAGGCGCCGCCCGGGCAACCGGCGCTGGAGGGCGCCGGCGCCTTGACCGTCACATGAGCCGGCAGAACCGGGTCGACACAGGCCCCGCTGGAGGGCTTGACGCCGCTGACGGTCTCGCCCATGACCGTCGCGGTGACGGTGTAGGAGGCGACGCCGTCGGCGACCACGGCCGACGCGCCCGCGTCAGTCGGCGCGACCGTGAAGGACGACAGCTCGACTTCGGCCTCGGGCGCCTCAAAGGTGACCTTGTGATTCGCCTCGCCGCCGATCGAATATTCGGAGCCGGCCGATTCGAACGAGCCGCTGACGGCGAAGGCGCCTTCGAAGTCCGAAACGATCGGAATATATGCCAGACCCGGCGTGTAGACGCCAGCGATCTTGCACTCTTCCGGCACCAACGCCGCCGGTATGTTCCGAGCGCAGGTTTCGACCACGATGGTCTTGGCCGTCGGCGGCGTGTCGCCGTCGACGAAGACCGGCGTCCCGAGCGTTCCGGCTTGGCTAGTCGGCAATGTGAACGTGATTTCCACCCCGCCGATGCCGTTGCCGTAATCGTCTTGGACCACCACGCGCGCCCACGACTGGGACACCAGGTCGTTGGCGACCGCCGGTTGGTAGGTCGCGAACGAGTTCTCGGTTCCGGTCGGGTCGACCGCCCTGGGCAGGAACTCGGCCCCGACCACAGTCGGCTTGCCGACCGGTCCGACCGGTTCGAGCTCGACGCCGTCGATCAGATAGGCCCTGACCCAAATCCAGGCCGCCTCGTTGCCGGGCGCCGGGATTTCGATGCTGGTCAAGCCGTCGGAATCGGACGCGGCGGCGGTGACCGCCGTCCAAGTGCCGCTGCCCGGACCCTCGACTGTGCCCTTGATCCATTCGAACCTGACCGCCACGCCGGCCACGGCGTTGGACTCGTCGTCTTGCACCAGGACTTGCGCCCGGTGCTTGTCGACCCCGCCGACATACTTCGCGTCGCCGGCCGTCGGAATGCTGAGCACCGAGGTCACGCCGCTGGCCTCGTCGGCGCCGAAGACCAGTTTGACTTGGCCGCCGCTGCCGGCGATGACGTCGCCGGACGAGGACTTGACCGTGGCGATCGCCCCGGTCGAGCCCGCCGGCGCGCTGATTTCGGCCGTGACCGCGTAATACGGGTTCGCCTGGGTGTTCGCCTGAGTCGAAACCACGCGGATGGCGGCCACGCCGTCGGCCACGTCGACTGCCACGTCGCGCGGGCCGGGGCCCGGATTCGGCCCGCCGACCACGCTGACGCCGGCCGGCACATGGAAGGTGACCG
>JAITKC010000261.1 GCA_031278665.1 Bifidobacteriaceae bacterium
CCGATCGGCTCCCCCAAAGCCCGCGCGACGGCATCGTGCACCGAAACCACCGGCCAATGCCCGGCCAACGAGATCTGCCGCCCGTCCGGGGCGATCGCCACCGCCTCGCCGTGGACGGCCAAAGCGGCCGCCCGGATCAGCTCCTCGGTCAGCAGGCGCATGCCGTCGTAGTCGGAGAACGCCTGGTAGGCCTCCAGGGAGGTGAACTCGGGGTTGTGTTTGCGGTCGACGCCCTCGTTGCGGAAGTTCTTGCCCAGTTCGAAGACCCGCTCGACCCCGCCCACGGCCAGCCGCTTGAGATACAACTCGGGCGCTATCCGCAGGTAAAGGTCCATGTCATAGGCGTTGATGTGGGTCCTAAAGGGCCGGGCGTTGGCGCCGCCGTGGATCGGCTGAAGGATCGGCGTCTCGACTTCGATGAAGTCGCGTTCGCGCAGCGCCTGCCTCAGGCCGGCGGTCGCCGCCGCCCGGGCGTAGACCATCTCCATCGCCCGGTTGTTGGTGGCCAGCACCAGATGCGGCGCCCGCGCCAACCCCGGAGTCAGTTTCACCGCCGCCTCGGCCAGGCGGCGTTTCGGCGGCGGCGGCGCGATCGACTTGGCCGCCATAGTCCAACCGCAGGCGTCGAAACTCAGCTGCCCGCTCTTCGAATGCGCCAACCGCCCGGTCAGCGAAACCAGGTCGCCCAGTTGGGCGTGGCGTTTGAACAGGTCGAAGCCCTCGCAGCGGTCGCGTTGGACCATGATTTGCAATTCGGTCAGACCTTCGCGCAGGTCCGCGAAGACGATGCCGCCGTGGTCGCGTTTGCGCAATATCCGCCCGACCACGGAGATCGCCGCCGGGTCCTCGGCCGCCGGCCCGCCGACGGCTCGCGCGACGGCCTGGCGAAGCGACATAGTGCGGGCCACCGCCACCGGATTGGGCTCCATACCCGCCTCGGCCAGCGCCGCGCGGCTCTTGAGGCGGTCGGTCGCGGGCGAATCCGGCGCCGCCGGGGTGGCCAGAGCGGTCGACTCCGTCCGGTCCAGTTCGGCCACCGCCGCCGCCAGCGCCGCGTCGGACCCGCCGGCCGGGCGTCTGCCGGCGCCGACCAGCAGTTCGGCCGGCGAGCTGTCGGGCAGGAAACCTTCGGCCCGGCCGATCGCCATTATCACCTCGGCCAGCGAGGCGCCGTGGTCGAAGCAGACCAGGCGGGCGTGCCAGTCCGGCGCGTACTTCTCATTCGACCGGTACAGCCCCTCGATCTGCCACCAGCGCGAGGCCAGCAGCAGCGTCCGACGCACCAGACGGGCCATCGGATAGGCCCCGGTCTGCCCGCCGCCGACCAAGAAGCGCCGGAGCACCGCGAAGTTCAGCGAAATGCGTTCCAGTCCCAGGTCGCGCCCGGCCTCGACCAATCCCGTCACCATCAATTCGGTGGTCCCGCCGTGCGCCCTCGGGTCGTGGCGCATTATGTCGAGCGAGACTCCCCGCCGCCCCCAGGGCGCGAACGTCAACAAAGCCTTGACCTGGCCGTCCGGATCTTGCGCGGTCACAATCAGATCGCGTCCGTCGGTCGGCGCGCCAACCGTCCCCGAGGTCATCGAGAAACCGCGTTCGTCGCCGTGCCGCCAGAAGTCGGCGTCGCGGGCTAAGGCGGCGAGCTCTTGTTCGGCTATGTCTTGTTGGCGGCGGACCTGGACGGTGTAGCCGGCCCGGCGCGCCCGGCGCGACGCCTCCGCCACGTCCGCCAGGCGCCGGTCGCGCAGCGAGAACCGGTCCGGCAAAATCACCGCCTCGTCGCCCAGTTCGAGCGAGCGCAGCCCGGCCGCCTCCCAGGCCCGCGCGCCCCGCCGGGTGGCCGACACCACCGCCGGCGTCCAACCGCGGCTGCGCGCCAGGTCGATCCAGCGCCCGATGGCGTCGCCCCAGGAGGCGCGGTCGCCCACCGGGTCGGAGCTGGCCAGTAACACTGCGCCGACCAGGCGTCCGACCACCGCCGCCTGGCCGTCGCCGGAGAAGACCGCCGACTTGTCGCGGCGCAGATTGTAATAGCCAAGCGAATCCTGTTCGCCGTGGCGCCAGAGCAGACGGCGCAGCGCCAACTCTTGTTCGTCGCTGATGGCGCCCAGGTGGCGCTCCGAGCGGGTGAACACCACCAGCGCCGCCAACAGCGCCAACGTCGCCAGCAGCGACGTCGAGCGGGCCACCCACCACGGGGCGATCACCTCGACGATCGCCTTCTCAGAGGTCAGCCGCCCGGCTATGGCCGTCCCGATGACGATCTCCTCCGGCCCCTGGCCGAGCGCGACGTTCAGCGCCCACCAGGCTTTCAAGGCCAGCGATTGGCCGGCCGAGCCGATCACGGCGGCCCAGCCGAAGGCCCAGACCGCCGCGACCGCCAGCCCCCCGGCCAATGTCGCCACGGCGCGAAAGACCGCCCGCGTCGAGACCGGCGCGCCGAACGCCTTGCGTTGGACGACCAGCCAGACGACGATGCCGACGCCGACGGCCGCGCTGACGGCCACCCGCGCCGGCACCGCCTCCATCCCGGTTCGGAAGACCAGGCCGGGGTAGACCAGTCCGCGCCAGTCGAGCCCGCCGGCCCAAGCCGCCGCCAGCACGCCGGCGTAGGCCACCGCCGGCGCCTCGATCAGCCAGATGATCGCCCACATGGCGGCCCGCTTGCGGTGGCGGATCGCCGAGGCCAGCACCGCCAGGGCGGCGAAGTTGAAAAGCGACGGGTTGCCGGGCAGGTTGACGGTGTCGAGGACCAGCCAGACCAGCCGGTAGGCGTGCGGGAAAAGGCGCTCCAACGGCCAGGCGGCCAGCGCCCAGAGGGCGGCGAAGCCAATGATTCGGGCCGCCCAGACCGGCGTGCGACTGGCCCGCCAATCGCGTCCGCCGTCCCGGGCGGGCGTCTTCGCGCCGGCTTGGCCGGGGGCCTTGGGGCCGCCATGGCCCGGCTCGGTGGGGCCGGCTTGGTCCGGCCTGACGGCGGCGGGCTTCGCGGGCGGGTTGGCGTCAACCTGTTGGCTTGTCATTGCGGTTCCTTTCCTCGGGCCGGCCAGGCGGCCGAGTTCGGCGACGGCAACCCAATTGTCTCGCAATCCGCCGGCCCGCCGCACACGCCCGGGTCCGGAACCCGGGCCCAAAATCCCGGCCAAAGCCCGGATCGAATCGCCTTGGCCGGGATTCAAGAATCGGTACTATCACTCGGGCGGCGTCCCCGTTTTGGCCTGTCGGCCCCGAAATCTTAGCTCGCGGCCGGGAATCTCCCCAGGCCAGAACTAGTCGCGGCCGAGATCGCAATGCGGCGCATTTAGCGCCCGCTCCTATCGAGACTAGGATTACCAAAGGAGCCCATTCGCACCGTGCAATGGCGCCCGGTCAGACCAACCCCAGCGTCCGGGTTTATCAGGTTAAATCGATAACAACCCAAATGGAGGGAAAGATGAAACGTATCGTGGTCGTGGCGGTAGCCGCCATCGGACTTACATGGGGCCTGACGGCCTGCGGCGGCGGCGGGTCAACCAATGAAGAGTCGCCTGGCGGCGGCGCGACCGGCGCCGAGACCGACGCCCCCGCCCGCGCCGAGGCCGACCTGGTGATCTGGGCCGACGCCAACCGGACCAAAGCCCTCGAGGCCCCGCTCAAGGCGTGGGCCGACAAGAACGGGCTGACCGCCCAGGTGCAGACCGTCGCGACTGATTTACAAGCCAACTTCGTGACCGCCAACGAGGCCAAGAACGGCCCCGACGTTGTGATCGGCGCCCAGGACTGGACCGGCAAACTGGTCCAGAACTCGGCCATCGTGCCGGTCCAGATCAGCGCCACCGGCGTCAGCCAGACGGCGATCGACGCCGTCTCCTACGGCGGACAAACCTATGGCGCCCCCTACGCGATCGAAACGCTTGGACTGTTCGTCAACAACGCTTTGACCGCCAATCCGGCCCCCGCCACAATCGAGGACATGATCGCGGCCGGCCAGGCCGGCGGCGGCGAGAACGTGCTCTGCCTGCAGGTCGGCGAAAGCGGCGACGCCTACCACATGCAGCCGCTGTTCACCTCCGGCGGCGGCTATATCTTCGGGACCAACGCCGACGGCACCTACAACACCTCCGACATCGGGATCGGCGGGGCCGGCGGGGTGGCGGCCGCCACCAAGATCGGCGAACTGGGCGCCCAGGGGATCCTCAAGAACTCGATCACCGGCGACAACTCCCAGCAGCTTTTCAACGAGGGCAAGTGCGCCTACCTGGTGTCCGGCCCCTGGGCGCTGGCCGACATCCGTTCGGCCGGCATCGACTTCACGCTGTCGCCGATCCCCGGTTTCGCGGGCCTCGGCCAACCCGAGCCGCCGCTTGGGGTCCAGGCTTTCTTCGTGGCGTCCAACGCCAAGAACCCCGCCTTCGCCCAGCAATTCGTCAGCGATTTGCTGGCCGACACTACTATCACCAAGGCGATGAACGACGTCGACGCCCGGGTCCCGGTCCAAGAGGCCCTGGCCGCGGAGTTGAAGGCCTCCGACCCGGTCTTGATGCAGTTCCTCGATCTGGCCGAGACCGCCAAGGCGATGCCGAATATCCCGGCCATGGAGGCCGTTTGGGGTCCGCTCGGCCAGGCCGAGGCCGCCGTGGTGGGAGGCGCCGACCCGGCGTCGACTATGCAGGCCGCCGGCCAGGAAGTCGCCAGCAGCGTCCAATAGCCTTATATGACGCGCCGCGTCCCCCGCTCGGACGCAGTCCCGCCTGACGGGGGACGCGGCGCCCCGACACCGAGAAAGGTCGCTGATGACCATCACTCCCCCGAGCGGCGCCGATCGGGCGCCGGCCGCCCCGGTTCAACGAGAGCGGAACACCACCATCCGCGGATTGATCGTCAAGATCATTTTCTTGGGGATGGTCCTCGCCATCGGCGTCTACGCCGTGCCGCTGCTGGTCCATTACAAAATGTGGATGTGGCTGGGCGTCATGGTCGCCGCCGTGGTCCTGATCTTCGTGATCTATGCGACCAAGCGCTTCATCCCGGGCAAGTACCTTTTCCCGGGCACCGCTTTTCTGTCGGTGTTCCTGATTATCCCGGTGGTCTTGACGGTCAACTACTCGTTCACTAATTTCGGCGACGGCTCGCGCGGCACCAAGGAGGCGATGATCGCCGCCGTTCAGACCGAGTCGATCAAACAGACCCCCGACTCGCCGCTTTACACTATGGCGGTGGGCGTCGAGAACGGCGACGTCGCCAACGGCCCCCACACGCTGTTCCTAATCGCCCAGAACGACCCCGACCAGAAAGTTTTGGCCGGCCGCGACGGCGAAGACGTGGCCGAATGGCAAGGCGACGCCGCGACCGTCACCGACGGCCGGGTCACCGCCGTGCCGGGCTACCGGTTGCTGACTCCCCAAGAAATCAACAGCGCCTACGCGAAGTTGCAGGCGATGGTCGTCACAGTGCCCGGCGAGGACCAGTCGGGTATCAAAGTCCAGACCCCGACCCAGGCCT
>JAITKC010000284.1 GCA_031278665.1 Bifidobacteriaceae bacterium
GACGCCCTGAAGAACAAGCACCTGATCGCCCTCGACCTGGGCTCAATGGTGGCTGGCGCGAAATACCGCGGCGAGTTCGAGGAGCGGTTGAAGGCGGTCCTGGAGGAGATCAAGAACTCGGACGGCCAGGTCGTCACTTTCATCGACGAATTGCACACCGTGGTCGGCGCCGGCGCCGCCGAGGGGTCGATGGACGCCGGAAACATGCTCAAACCAATGCTCGCCCGCGGCGAACTGCGGATGGTCGGCGCCACCACACTGGACGAATACCGCGAGCGGATCGAGAAAGATCCCGCCCTGGAGCGGCGTTTCCAGCAGGTCTTCGTGGGCGAACCGTCGGTCGAGGACACCATCGCCATCCTGCGCGGGATCGCCCCCCGCTATGAGGCCCACCATCACGTCACAATCGCCGATTCGGCGCTGGTGGCGGCGGCCACGCTGTCAGACCGCTATATCAGCGGCCGCCAACTGCCGGACAAGGCCATCGACCTGATGGACGAGGCCGCCTCGCGCCTGCGCATGGAGCTGACCAGCAACCCGGTCGAAATCGACCAGTTGCAGCGGACGGTCTTTCGCCTCGAGATGGAGGAGCAATACCTGCTCGACTCGGTCAAGGGCAAGGAGAAGAAACTTGACCCGTCTTCGCAGGAGCGGCTCGCCAAACTGCGCTCCGACCTGGCCGACCGCCGCGAGGAGTTGGACGCGCTGGGCGCCCGTTGGGCGCGCGAGAAGGCGGACCGCAATCAGGTCGGCGACCTCAGGGCCCGCCTCGACGAGTTGACCACCGCCGCCGAACAGGCTGAGAACCGGGGTGATCTGGCCGAGGCCTCGCGCCTGCGCTTCGGCGAGATTCCGCCGGTCGAGGCGGCTTTGGCGAAGGCCGAAAGGACTGAACAGGCCGACGATGCCGCCGGGGAGGGCTCGGTTCCGCTGGTGCCGGACAAAGTCGGCCCGGACGAGGTGGCCGAGGTGGTGTCCGCCTGGACTGGGATTCCGGCCGGGCGGTTGTTGGAGGGCGAGAGCGCCAAACTGCTGCGCATGGAGGAGGTCATCGGCCGGCGGCTGATCGGCCAGGCCAAGGCGGTGGCGGCGGTGTCCGATGCCGTCCGCCGCGCCCGCGCCGGGGTTAGCGACCCGGACCGGCCGACCGGCTCGTTCTTGTTCCTCGGGCCGACTGGCGTCGGCAAGACCGAATTGGCGCGGGCGCTGGCCGACTTCTTGTTCGACGACGAGCGCGCCATGGTCCGCATCGACATGTCGGAATATTCCGAGAAACACTCGGTGGCGCGCCTGGTCGGCGCGCCCCCCGGCTATGTCGGCTATGAGGAGGGCGGGCAGCTGACCGAAGCCGTGCGGCGCCGGCCCTACTCGGTGGTGCTGCTAGACGAAGTCGAAAAGGCCCACCCCGAGGTCTTCGACATTCTGCTCCAGGTGCTCGACGACGGCCGGCTGACGGACGGCCAAGGCCGGACGGTCGATTTCCGGAACACCATCTTGGTGCTGACCTCCAACCTCGGATCGCAGTATCTAGTCGACTTGACGGCGCCGCCGGAGGAGCGGCGCGAAAGCGTGATGGGCGCCGTGCGCGCCGCCTTCAAACCGGAGTTCTTGAACCGGCTTGACGATGTGCTCATCTTCGACGCGCTGACATTGGAGGAGATCGGGCGGATTGTCGACCTGCAGGTCGCATCGTTGAACCGGCGCCTGGCCGCCCGCCGTCTGACGCTCGACGTCACCCCGGCCGCCCGCGACTGGCTAGCCCTGGAGGGTTACGACCCGTCTTTCGGGGCCCGGCCGCTGCGCCGGTTGATCCAGCGCGAGATCGGCGACCAGTTGGCCAAGGAGTTGCTGTCGGGCGGCGTCGCGGACGGCGACGAGGTGACGGTGGATCGCCCCGCCGACCGGGCCCCTGGAGCCGGCGGCCCCGGTTTGACTCTGACTGTCGCCCGGACTGAGCCGCCCGGCTGACCGCCCGGCGGCTAACGGACCTTTTTGATCTTGAGCACCGACAGTCCGGCGCCGATCGCCATGACGATCGCCGCCACGTAAAGGGCGGCGAAGTTTTCGCCGGTCGGGGAGGCGATTTTGGTCAAGGCGAAGCCGATCACGGGCGTCACAATGCCGGGCAGCAGATAGGCCAGGGCGACTATGCCGAGGTCTTTGCCGGCGTCTTTGAAAGACGGCAGACATTCGGTCATCAAAGCGACGTCGGCCGAGATATAGGCGCCCTGGCCGGCGCCGACGACGGCCAAGCCGATCGCGTAGACCGCGAACCCGGGCGCCGAAATGGCGATCAGCAGACCGGCGGCGCTGAGCATGGCGCCGAAGGCGACACTCGGCTTGCGCCGGCCGGTGCGGTCGGAGATCACCCCGAAAACGAACGCGAACAGCAGGTTGGTCACCGCGAAGGCGCCCGCGACCTGAGCTTGCAGGGCCGAGATCGCGGCCGGTTCGTCGAGGTCGAACCGGGAGGAGATGGTCAGGTACAGGTAACTCGTCACCGTCACAATCGACGCGGTCATCAAGAAACGACAGGCCCAAGCCCAGGCGAAGTCCGGATAGCGCCGGGGGCTCAGCCAGAAAGTCTCGATCAGGCCGCGCCAATCGACCCGGGGCGGCGGGTCGGCGCGGTGCAAGTCGCGCAGCGTGCAGAACATGGCCAGCCACAGTCCCACGCTGACCAGGCCGGGACCCAGGAACATGGCGGCTTGGCCGAACTGCGCGATCTGGCCGGTCAGCGCGGTGCCGGCAAGTATGCCGAGGGTGTTGGCGGCGCCGGTCACCGCCGACATGATGGCCCGGCGGCGTTTGCGGATCTGGTCGGCGAAGAGCGTGTGGACAACCATTGAGACGGCCCCGCCGCCGACGGCGCAAAG
>JAITKC010000097.1 GCA_031278665.1 Bifidobacteriaceae bacterium
GGGATATAGAGGACAAGTATATCTATATCATCGAAGACAGCGATGTGGACTTAGGATTGCTTGAGGCCGTCGATAAGAACCTTATTCAGATTATGGAAATCATCACCGATTTTCTTGATTGGCACTTTGAGAAAATGCGCGAATCGCCCGAAAAAGACCCTGCGCCCGTGAATATCACAATGCCGCCCGACGTTAAGCGCAGAAGCCTGTTTGTCCGCATGGCAAGTAGGATTCGTAAGGTCTTTGGATGGGAAGATGTTGCGCGTCCGGCGCCGATACGCACAGGCGTTGCCGGCGACGGCGGCCAGCGAGCCGTAGAGGATCCAGGGCCGGCGCAATCCCAGGCGGGATCGCGAGCGGTCGCTCAGCCGGCCCAGAATCGGTGTGGCGACCAGCACCGCGAAGCCGCCGATGGTCAAGATAGTGCTCAAGTCCGCGGTCGCGGTTTCGGGGCTCCATTCCTTTAGGAGTTGCGGGACGGCCACGGCCGCCGCCCCTTGGGCGATCCCGATCCCGGCCCAGGCCAGCGTGAACGCTGTCCAGAACCAGCGCGTCTGGGTCTGTCCGGGAATGTCGTCGGCGCTGGCCGGGTCGGCCGGGTCGGTCGGGTCGGCCGGGTCGGCCGCGTCCGCCAGCGCTTCTTCGTCGGTCGCCATATCTGCTCCTTGGTCTACTCGCCGCCAATTCTTGAGTCGGTTCGGTCAGGGGTCGCGGCCCGGTCGGGTGGGGCCAGGCGACCGGTCCGGGCGACCGCGCCGAGCCATCGGGCGCTCGGCTTCGCAGTTCGCTCAAAGGTGGCCGGATCCCACGCGATCAGTCCGAACGTCGGGCGGTAGCTGCCCCATTCGTAGTTGTCGAGGGCCGACCAGTGCAGGTATCCGCGCGCGTCGACGCCATCGGACATGGCCTGGCGCAACGAGGTCAAGGCGGCGAACGTGTAGTCGATCCGGCGCCGGTCGTCGGCCGTCGCGATGCCGTTTTCGGTCACCAGAACAGGCCGCCCGGCCACCTCGTGGGCGCGGCGGGCGGCCGCGCCGAGCGCTTGCGGGTAGTATTCCCAGCCCATCTGGGTGGTTTCCATTCCGGCCGGGACCGGCAGCGGGCCGTCCGGGCCGATGATCGTTCGGCTGTAGGCCTGCACGCCGACGAAGTCGTCCTCCCGCGCGACCTCCCAGTAGCGGTCCTCGCGCGGGCGGCGGTAGGCGTCCAGGAAAGGCTCGGCGCCGGGCGCGGCTTGGTGGACTTGGGCGGCGACCGACCAGCCGACCGGGGCGTCGGTCGCCTGGCGCAGGACCGCGCGGGCCAGGCGATGGGCCGCGACAATGTTCGCGGCCGCCTGCGGATGGGGCGCCGCAAGGGATGGCAGCACGGCGCCGGTGGCCCGGTCATGTGGCACGCCGGCCAGCAGATTGGGCTCGTTGATGGTGCAAATCCAGGGCGCCGACTGGAGAATCGGAGTCAGGAAGGCGACATAGCGGGCGAACGCCGCCGGCGCCTCGGGGCGGCGCCAGGCCCCCTCCCGCGCGAACCACAACGGATTCGTGAAGTGGTGTAACGTCACCACCGCGGTGAGCCCATGGGCCGCGCAGGCGCTGATCATCCGCCCGTAATGGGCCCGCATGGCGATCGAAAAGGCGCCTGGCGCCGGTTCGACGCGCGCCCATTCGACGCTGAACCGGTAACTCGTGAAGCCGAGTTCGGCCAGCAGGGCGATGTCCTCGCCGAACCGATGGAAGCTGTCGGCGCCGTCGCCGCTGCGTTCGGGCAGGTCGCTGCGCGGGGCGTTCTCGCGCGCCCACCAGTCGCTGGCGACGTTGTTGCCCTCGACTTGATGGGCCGACGTCGCCGCCCCCCAGAGGAATCCGTCCGGGAAGACCGCCGCTTCGGGCGGAGCCGCGACGCGGCGTTGCGGCGAGTCCACATTCGCAGTGTACGCGCGTACACTAAGGGCGTGCAAGAGTCCCGCCCAACCGAAACGCCAAGTCCGCCGCCGTCCGCGAGCCCCGGCCCCCCGGCCGGCGGGCGCGGGCCGTCGGTGTACGATGTCGCGCGTTTCGCCCAGGTCTCCACGGCCACGGTGTCTCGCTACTTCCGTTCGCCGGACAAACTCAGCCCTTCCACCCTGCTGCGAGTCCGCCAGGCCGTCGAGCGACTCGGCTATCTGCCGAGCGGACTGGCCCGGGGCCTGGCCGAGCGGCGGACCGGAATGGTCGGCCTGTATTCGTTCTCCGGACACGAGCCGGACGAGTTGGAGCGGCCCCGCCTGGGCGCGCCGGGCGCGGTGCCGCGTTTAGTCGAACAGGGGCGCGAGCCGCGTCTTTTCCCGCTGTTCGCGGACGAGGTGTTGGGCGGCGTCGAAATCGAGTGCACGCTGCGGCGCCTGCCTTTGGCGATCGGCTGGCAAGACGGCGAAGGCGGCGGAGTCCAACTGGATGAGATCGCGCGGCGCTGCGACGGCGTCATCGTGCTGCCGGCCATCGTCGACGACGCCCACCTGAGCCTGCTGGCGCGGCGCTTGCCGGTGGTGCTGATCGCCCAGCCGGCGCCGGAAGGCGTCGCGGCGACCTCGGTCACAGTCGACAACGCCGCCGGCATGACCGCGTTGGCGGCGCACCTGTGCGACGACCACGGCGCCGCCTCATTCTGGTACGCGGGGCCAGTCGACGGCGCCGACCACCGAGCCCGGTTCGAAGGCTTCGCCGCCGCGCTGGCCGGGCGCGGACTGGCGACGCCGGACGGGCCGATAATCGCCACCGGATCGCGGGCGGGATCAAGGGCCGCCTTGCGCGAGTTGCTCGGCCGGCGGCCCGAACTACTCGGCGGCCTGCCAGACGCCGTGGTCTGCTCCAGCGACCAGACCGCATTGGGCGTGATCGCGGCGTTCGGCGAACACGGCGTCGCGGTCCCCGGCCGGGTCGCCGTCACCGGTTTTGACGGGATTGACGCCGGCCGGATGTCCGAACCGCCGCTGACCACGATCCGCCAGCCGATGGGCGAACTCGGCCGCGAGGCCGTCGCGTTGTTGGCGAAGCTCTTGGCGGGCGAGGTCGATCCGTCGGCCAGCGTCGTTCTGCCGGTTTCGCTGGCCATCCGCCAAAGTTGCGGCTGCCCGGCGCCGGCCAGCGCCCGATGACGTCTCCGGCTGCGGCGCCGGCGGTGCCCGATGACGTCTCCGGCCGCGGCGCCAGCCGGTTTGGAGGCGCTTCGGTCAGGCGCGGTAACCGGTCAGATCGCGGCTGTGGAGCGTCGGCTCGCGCCAAGTCAGGGTGAATTGCCGGCTCGCCGGGTCGAGGGCCAGATAGGCCGCGTGCGGTGTCTCAATCATCCGCAATTCCGCCTCGAACCGGCCTTCCGGCGTCCAGGCGCCCCGGCAGGCGAACGCCACCGGCGGCGATCCGGGGATCAAGCCCCTAAGCCAGCGGTCGGCCGCGATCGGCAAGACCGCTGGCTGGCCGCTTATGGTCAGGCCCAACCTGCCCGGACCCAGCCGGACCTCGGTCAACTCCGGCATGTCCTGGCCGCCGAGGCCGCCGA
>JAITKC010000355.1 GCA_031278665.1 Bifidobacteriaceae bacterium
GCCATGATCTTGATGCGCGAGATCACCTGCGACTGGATCGACTTGGGCGCGTTCTGCATCTCATGTAGAACGCCGTCGATCCGGTAGCGGACCCGCAAGTCGTGCTGTTCCGGCTCCAAGTGGATGTCGGAGCAAGAGTCGTGGATGGCCTGGGCGATCAGCAGGTGGACCCAGCGCACCACCGGCGAGTCCTCGGCCACGGCCTCCGCCACCGGGCCCAGGTCGCGTTCCTCTTCGCGGACCGAGGAGTCAATCGACTGGCCAATCGAGTCGATTTCGGAGTCGGACCGGACCCAGCGTTTGATCGCCCTCTCCAGGGCGCTGCGTTGGGCGACCACCGGTAGGACGGCCGAGCCCAGATAAGACCGGACGTCGTCGATGGCGACGATGTTGCCCGGTTCGGCCATCGCCAACAGCACCGCGTCGCCCTCTTTGGCGACCGGCAGCAACAGGTGGCGGCGGCAAATCGCGGCTGGCACCGAACTGGCCACTTTGGCGTCGACCGGGTAGACGTCGATGTCGATGAAGCGCAGGCCGGCCGCCTCGGCCAGCACCGGGATGAGGTCTTCTTCGGTCAGCACGCCGGTCGCGACCAGCGCCTGGCCAAGTGTGACGCCGCTTTGGCTTTGCTGGCGGACGGCGTGGTCAAGCTGGTCGCGCGAGACCAGCCCGCGTGACAGCAGAGTCTGCTCTAGGACGCTCACCTGACACCTTTCGGCATGGCCAGACCCATCGAGTTGAACACCGCCTGGGTGTGGTCGTAGTTGTCAGAGATCAAGTGGCGGGCGGCGGCGTTGATCCGGCCGAGGATTTCCTCGAGCGGACCGCGGTCGAACGGACGCGCCTCGTCGACACAAGCCTTGGCCAGGGCGCGAAGCGAACTCAACTCCTCATGCGACTGGTGCAGACGTTGGTCGATCGGGCCGACCAGCGGGCCGAGTTGAGCCGAGACGCCGTATTTGGGGACCTGGATGCGCCAGGCCGAAAGGAACTTCTGGAACTGGCCCAAGTGCGCGCCGGCCGACTCGACGTGGTGGCCGACATCGGTCAAAACCTGCTGGGCGCCCTCGAGTCCGGACGAGACGGCCTCGACGTCATCGGCCAAGGCGTAACACAACAGCGGCACGTAGAGGAAACCCTCGGGCGGGGCGAAACCGTCCAAGTTCTCCAGCGCGAAGTTGATCACCATGTCGTTGTGAAGCTGCGCCAAGGCGATCCGGAAACGCAACTCCATCACGCCGATCCGGACCTGGGCGAGCCGTTCCGGCAGCGGCGCCACAACCTCTTCGCTGCCGGCGCCGACCTGCGTCATCGCGTTGGCGGTCGAAACCAGGATCGGGGCGTGCGCGGCGACCCCTTGCGAGGCGTCCAAAGCCACCTTGGTGACCTGGGCCAACGTGGCGACCGTGCCGCCGAGTTGGCGGGACCCCGATTGCAACGATTCGGCCAGACGCTGCAGGGAGTCGAGCCGGCCGAGCAGGTGGCCGATCAACTCGTCCATGGCGACGGCGTTGTTCAGAATGTCGGCGATGTCGCCGCGGGCCTCCGGGCGGTAGGTCCGGCGGGCCGACAGCGCCACCCGGGTCTGGGTTTCGGCCGGCAGGGCGGTGTACATGAACTCGTCGTAAGACGGGAATCCGGCGTCGGCCAGCATTCCGGCCAAGGCCACCAGGCCGGCGGTGGCGGTTTGCGACCGGTTGGCGCCATTGCGTTTGGCCTCCGCCTCGATCGGCAAGGCCTGGCCGTAAAGCGACAGGGCGGCGTTCCACAGCGGCTCGAACCGAGGCGAGGACCGCACCGACAAGAAGCCCGAGCCCATCGGCGTGACGGTGGCGAAGACCTGGTAGTCGAAGCCGTCTTTGGCCAGGTTCTTGACGTAGGCGGCGAACGGTTTGCCGCCCAACAGCGTGTCCCACATCAGTTTGAAGGCGCCGCCCGGCATCAACGGGTTCCGGATCAAGTTGTGGGCCGCCCCCATCAATTCGTCGCGGGGGAAGGCCGAAAGCCGGGCGAACACCGAGTTGGCGGCGGTGATGACGCCCTTTCGGTCGGTACAGGAGAAGAACAGCTCGTCAACTCCGACGCGCCGTTCTTGTCCTATGCGGGTCTTTCGATCAAGCATTGCGCAGCCTATCCATTGCCACGCGCACCACCGCCACAAGCGCCTGTTTGGCTGCCTCGCGGGAGCGCGCGTCCGAGTACATGACCGGTATGTCGGGTCCGACGGCGATGGCGTCGCGGACGTCCTCAAGGGTGTGGCGGGCAATTCCGTCGAAGCAGTTGACCACCACCACGAACGGGATTCCGCGCGATTCGAAGTAGTCCACGGCCGTGAAGCCCTGGTCCAGACGGTCGGTGTCGACTAGGACCACGGCGCCGATGGCGCCGCGAACCAAGTCGTCCCACATGAACAAGAAACGCTCTTGGCCGGGTGTGCCGAACAGGTAGAGCCAAAGCGAGTCGCCCAAGGCGATACGCCCAAAGTCCATCGCCACCGTGGTGGTCTCCTTTTGGGCGGCCCGGCGTCCGGCGTCGTCCACGCCGAGCGAGTGCTCGGTCATGTCGGCTTCGGTGTTCAACGGCTCAATATCCGAGACCGCGCCGATGAAGGTGGTCTTGCCCACGGCGAAGCCGCCGGCCACCACGATCTTGACGACTGTCGGAGGCTTGGGGCGGGTCACCGTGGCGCCCCGGCTTGGCTCATAGTTTGGATATTGCATTTAGCACACTCTCCAGTAACTCCAGGGTTTGCTCGCGTGAGACCGAGCCGACCGAATCCACCCCGCCGCCGCCGCCGGCCATGGTGTCATGCACCACCAGCACGCCCGCTTCGGCAAGATCTGAAACAAGCACCTTGACCACGCCCACCGGCAGTTTGAGGTGGGCGGCGACTTCTGCCACCGTCAAGTAGGTGGTGGCGATCTGCCGCACGATGGCGGCCTCCTCAGACGACAGCCTCTTGCCCTTGTCCGCCAGCCATTGCTGGCTGGCGACCTCGAGAATCGACTCGAGGTGCGTGTCGGTCGAGGCCTGGGTCCGTCCGCCCGTCACCACGAACGGTCTGACCGAGGCGACCTCCTCGACCGACAACGAGACCCTCGACCCCTCTTCGATTCGCCGCCTCGGCCGGCGGCGCGGCGAGGCCGGAATCGACGGCCGCGCCGGTCGCGCCTCGCCCGGCCCGGCGGCCGGCGGCGGCCCCGGCCGGACGTGGGCCACCGGACGCGGGGCCTCGACCGGCCCGGCGGCGGGCGGCGGGTTGGGCCGCACGCGGATCGCCCTCGGCGCCTCGCCCGGCGCCGGCACCTCGGCTTTGGCCGGCGAGGTGAGGGACTCAAAGCTCCGCTCGGCCAATCCGCCGGCCTCCCCGAAGGGACGGCGCGGAACCGGGCGGCGCTGGGCGGCGGACGGTGGCATCATCGGCCACCCCGCACGGTGCCGGTGGTCGGAAGGGCATCGCGCATCTCTGCGATCAGTTGCGGGGTCAGGAACGATTCCGCCCGGCCCACCAGTGTGGCCATCTCATAGCCGACTAAACCGACGTCCGAATCCGGTTCGCAAAGCACCGCCAGCACCGAGCCGTAGGAGATCGACATCAGCATGACGAAGCCCTCTTCGTATTCGATGACGGACTGGCGGTCGCGGCCGATCCCCAGTTCGCGCCCGGCGCCGCGGGCCAACGAGGACATGCCAGAGCAGATCGCGGCCATGATGTCGCCGACTGTCCGGTCGGCGCCGCCGGACATGGTCATCAACAGGCCATCCGCGCTGACCACCACGCCAAGGCGGGCGCCAGGGGTCGAGCGCACGAAAGAGTCCAGGAGCCAGGTCAGATCCTGACGATTCTCCCCGGTCTGATAGTTAGTCGTCATCTGAGTTCTCCTTGGATGGACATGACATACGGTTTGGTCGCTGGTTGGGGATGACGGGCCATAGTCCTGGTCACCCCTTTCCCGCTGGCGCGCGGGCATCGTTACGGCCGCGACGGGTGCCAAGTTGGAAGGATGAGAGGGCGTTGCGAACCTTTTCGGCGTCGCGCGTCTTGGGCGGCGCCGTCGGGGTCTGCGCCGGCGCCGGCAGGACTGTCTGGCCGGTTTGGCGCCGGGCCAGACTCGAGGCCGGCTTCGACTCGGTGCGTTCGGGTTTGTAGGCGTTGATGCCGGCCAGTTCGGCCAGCGCCTCTTCTTGGATCGAGGCCTTCAACGCGATGGCCGAGCCGGCGATCGACGAGTTCGGATCGTGGATGGCCATCGCCCCGCCGCCCGGTCCGCCGGGCTGGAAACTGGTCGCCCCGCCGCCGGGCGGGCGGACCGGCCCGGGCTGGAAGCTGGTGGCCCCGCCAGTCGGCGCCGGCCGCGCGATTCCAGGCTGGAAGGCCCCGCCCGGTCCCGGCGCCGCTACGC
>JAITKC010000381.1 GCA_031278665.1 Bifidobacteriaceae bacterium
GCAGATCGTCTTGCGCCGCGCGGTCCCATTGGTGTTGGAGTATCCCCCCGACGACCCGTTCGACAGCCCGGAAAACCGGGCGGCGCTGCGCGAGTCGATCGCCCAGGCGGATCGCGGCGAGTTCGCGATGGTGACGACTCTGGATGAGCTAGAGGCATCGGCAAGCCAGAACCATTGACCGGCGACTGGTCGGGCTGGTGGTCGCGGCGCATAGACGACCAGCATCGCCTGGTCTACCGGGAAACCGCCTCTGGTGTTGAGATCGCCCAATGCCGCGGACACTACGGCGACCACTGAGGCGGCGCCGAGCTGGCGAGGAGGGCGGGCTCAGGCGCGGGGACAGCGAAATGGACGGCCGTGCCCTCGGCTGAGGCTACGCTGTGCGCCATCAGGGACTCGAACCCCGAACCCTGATTCCGCTCAAGGCGGGGACTCTGGAGATCTCGCCCCCTGAGTAGCTTTTGCGCCGCGCGTCGCTCCGCCCGCCAACGGGGCGCCCGATTATCGATAGGCGTTAGTCGCTACGATAGGCGGTGTAGTCGATGCCAAACTTGGACGAGAGGTGACGCCATGACAGTCGCTGACCTTCTGACCGCTCATCACCTGATTCCGGTGGTGGTTGTGACCGACGCGGCGCAAGCCCAGCCGCTGGCCGACGCGTTGATCGGCGGCGGGTTGCCGGTGGCCGAAGTGACCTTGCGGACCGAAGCTGGCCTGCCCGCGATCAAGGCGCTGGCCGGCCGGCCCGAGATCCTGCTGGGCGCCGGCACCGTGACGACGGCGGCGCAGCTTGAGCAGGCGGTCGAGGCCGGGGCGCGTTTCGTCGTCTCGCCCGGATTCTCCCCGCGGCTGGCGGAAAGGGCCGCCGAGTTGGCGGTGCCGTTGATCCCGGGCGCGGTGACCGCGACCGAAATCCAAGCGGCGCTGGAGCATGGGATCGACCTGCTGAAGTTCTTCCCGGCCGCAACCAGCGGCGGCGCGGCGGCGATCAAAGCCCTGGGCGGGCCATTCAGGCAAGTTAGCTTCGTGCCGACGGGCGGGATCGGCCCGGCCAATCTGGCCGAATACTTGCGTCTGCCGGGCGTGGCGGCGATCGGCGGATCGTGGATGGTTCCCACCGCCGCGATCCGGCAAGGCGCTTTCGGGCGTGTTCGCGAACTAGTCGCCGAGGCCGTCGCGCAGGCCGCCGGCATCGTGCGAGAGGTTGATTGAAATGCTGGAACTGCGCGACAAAGCCGAATGCCGGTATGACTTGGTGTCTTTGGGCGAGGTGATGCTCCGACTGGACCCCGGCCAGACCCGGATCGCGGCGGCGCGGAACTTCGACGTCTGGGAGGGCGGCGGCGAGTACAACGTGGCGCGCGGCCTGGCCAAGGTCTTCCGCCAGCGGACGGCGATTGTCACAGCGCTAGTCGACAACCCGGTCGGGCGGCTGCTTGAGAGCCTGATCCAGGCGGGCGGCGTGGACACGTCGCTGATCCGCTGGGTCGAATCTGACGGCGTGGGGCGGACCGTGCGCAACGGGCTGAACTTCACCGAGCGCGGTTTCGGGGCGCGCGGCGCGGTCGGGGTGTCCGACAGGGGGCTGACCGCCGCCTCCCAACTGCCGCCCGATGCCGTCGACTGGGACGACCTGTTCGGTCGGCTCGGCGTCCGCTGGCTTCACACCGGCGGCATCTTCGCCGCCCTGTCCGAGGTTTCGGCCCAGACTTGTCTGGCCGCCGTCAAGGCGGCCAAGCGCCACGGCGCCGTGGTGTCATACGACCTCAACTACCGGCCTTCGCTCTGGCGATCAATCGGCGGCCAGCCGCGCGCCCAGGCCGTCAACCGCGCGCTGGCGCCGTTCGTGGACGTGATGATCGGCAACGAGGAGGATTTCACCGCCGCCCTCGGATTCGCGGTCGAAGGCGTGGACGCCGCCCTGACCAGGCTGGACGCGGACGCCTACGGCGCCATGATCGAGCGGGCGGTGGCCGCCTATCCGAACTTCCGGGTGGTGGCGACAACGTTGCGGACGGTCTTGACGGCATCGGCCAACGACTGGTCGGCCCTGGCCTGGTCGGCGCAGACGGGGCTGGTGCGCTCGACCGAGCGTCCCGGCCTGGCGATTTGGGACCGGGTGGGCGGCGGCGACTCGTTCGCGTCGGGGCTGATCTACGGCTTGGCGGCGGGACTGGGCCTGGGCCGCGCCGTTGAACTGGGGGCCGCCCACGGCGCCTTGGCCATGACCACCCCGGGCGACACCTCAATGGCCACTCTGGCCGAAGTCGAGAAGGTGGCCCAGGGAGCATCGGCCCGGGTCGACCGCTGACCGCCCGAGGCGGGCCGGCCGGCGGGTCGCCCTCCCGGAGGCCGCCGGTCCCGCGCCGGCGAGGCGCCGCCGTCGACACATGGCAATACCGGGTATACTGGCGCGATGGCAAAAGTGATGGTGTCTCTGCCCGATGACGTCCTGGCGGCGATCGACGCCGAGGCCGCCCGCCGCAGGGCGACGCGCAGCCGACTGCTGCGCGAATTGGCGGAGGACTCGATGCGGCGCCGGAGCCTTCGGCGGGCCGAGCGCGTGTCAGAGATCCGCCGGAGCTCAGGCGGTCCCGGCGGCCACGGCGGCCAGGTTTCTGAGGCCCTCAGGGCGGATCGGCTCGGACATTGAGTCTGTGGCTGCTCGACGCCAGCGTCTTCCTCGCCGCCGAGGACGCCGATGACGAACACCATTCGGACGCTTCGCGGCTGATAGTCGGCGCGGACCCATTGGCGACACTCGACCTGGCGTTCTACGAGGTGACCAATGTGGCGCTGCGGGCTTGGGGGGACCCCTTGGCGGCCGGGCGTCTGCGCGAGAGCGTGGCCGCCGTGGCCGACGACGGCGGCGCCGTGCGAGTCGACCCGGACCTTGCCGGCCAGGCGGCGGACATCGCCCTGGAACACGGCATCTCCGCCTATGACGCGGCCTATGTGGCGGCCGCCCGCCGCGCCCGGGCCCGGCTGGTTAGCTGCGACCGGCGGGATCTGGTCTCGCGCGGGCTGGCCGTCCTT
>JAITKC010000382.1 GCA_031278665.1 Bifidobacteriaceae bacterium
CCGTTTCAATCATCCCCCGCCGGCGCCCGGGCCGACCGAGACAATTCGGCGGGGCAGGTGAAATGGCTCGTTTTCGGACGGCGACCCGTCTTTGGCAGCCGGGTCCGATGCCGACGAAGTTGTTTAGATATTAGGGTCCGGCGATCACGCCGACAAGTCAGCGGGCTTCTCTCGGCGCGCGGACGCCAACCACTAATCGCGTGGCGCTGACCAGCCAGAACACCGATTAGGCCGGTAATTCCGCGATTCTGGACAACTTAATTCGGGACCAATGGCCCGCCGCAGCATTTGTTTATCGCCATAAAAACCTCAATATCGGCCGCGCCCCGCCGCGCCCCCCGATCGCCTGTCGGTCCCCGCCGGCCAGCCCGCCCCCAGCCCGCTCCCAGCCCGCTCCCAGCCCGCCGGCCAACCCGCCCCCGGCCCGCCGGCCAACCCGCCGGCCGGCGGCCTGGACCAGCCGGCCATTCGCCGCCAAGCTAGAGGCATGGTCTTACCCGCCCGGGCGCCGGCCGCGCCCGTCCCAATCAATGTCCGCGCCACCACCGGCCTGAAGAACCTGCTGACCGTCTACCCGGCCTGGGAGCCGACTTTGTCGGCGCTGGTCCGCAATTTGGCGGCGGTGGTCAGCGTCGGCGCCGTGGTCATGTCGATCACCAACGGCTTGCAAATGCTCGGGTCGGCGGCCGTGCTGGTCAACTTGCTGATACCGGTCGTGATTCTCCTGGCCGTGGTCCACATCCGCCAAACCGGAAGGTTCTCCGGCGCGTTTCTCACTATGACCGTGCTGGTTTTCCTGATCATCTGCCCAATCGCGTTCTTCTCCACCGGCGGCATCGACGGCGCCATTCCGTATTACTTCTTCGTCGCCGTCACGGTCACCTCCCTGATGTTTCAGGGACTGCGTTTCTATTTGGCGATCGGACTCGAGATCTGCGTGTTCGTCGGTTGCATTTTGTTCGCGGTGATCCATCCGGAGGCGGTCGTCGAACTGCCCGAGGCGGATTTGGAGGCCACTTTGCCGATTTGCATGTTCACCGTCATCGTTCAGATCGCCCTGGCCGTCCATTCGGTCTACCGCTTCTATCTTCGCGCGGCCCTGGACTTGGAGAGTTCCAACGAGCGGCTGCGCCAGGCGGCCAAGAACAAGGACGCCTTTCTGGCCATGATCGCCCATGAGTTGAAAACGCCGATGGCGATCATGTCCACGCACGCCCAGGAGGCGTCCCGGATACTTGGCGCGCAGGAGAGTTTGTCGCCCGAACTGAGTCTGGCCCGGCGCGACGTCGAGATCATGATGGCCCAGGCCGAGTCTTTGTCCGCCATGGTCAGCCAACTACTTGACTTGTCCAGGATCGCCGACGGCCGTCTGGTCTTGTCGATACGCCCAATCGACTTGTCCGAGGTGGTCCAGTCGACCCTTGCCCAATGCGCCCCGATTTGCGCCCAAAACGGCAACGAGTTGCGCCTCGCCCCCGGCGGCGCCCATCCCCGGGTGCTCGGCGACGCCTCGCGCATCGAACGGGTCCTGGTCAACTTGATCGCCAATGCCACCCGGCACACCCAGGCCGGCTCGATCACTCTTTCGGTCACCAAGCAGGGGCCGTACGCCAAGATCACAGTCGAGGACACGGGCGAGGGCATGACTCCGCAAGCCGTCACGGCCGCTCTGACGGGAGAAGGCGGGGCCACCGCCTCCTACAACCGCTCCGCCGCGCCGGGCCCCCCAGACGCCGCCCAGGGCCTGTCTTCGCCCGATGCCGCGCGACCGGTCCAGGCGGTGTCCCTGCCGGTTCCGGTCGCCGCCGGTTCGCGCCACGGCGGACTCGGCCTCGGTCTGCGGATTGTCCGCCACCTGGTCGAGGCCCACGGCGGCGCCTTCACCCTGGAAAGCCAACCCGGCCAAGGCACCCGCGCCAGTTTCACCTTGCCCCTAGCCCTCTAGGGGCAAGGCCGTCATCCCAGGCCAGCACGCCGCACAGCTACGACTTTGGTTGACTCTAGGGGAGGAAGGTCAGGCGGTGGAAGGCGTAGCGGTGGTCGTCGGTCAGGACCAGCTCGAAGGGCGAGGTGGGGCCCTGGCTGAGTTTGCGGCGCAATTTTGAGATGTGCACGCGGACGGTGTTGGTGGGCAGCCCGGAGGTGTCGTTCCAGACCAGTTCGAGTAATTCGGCCTGGCTGAAACCGCGGCCCGGGTTAGTCGCGAACAAGGCCAGCAGTTTCAGTTCGGTGCCGGTCAGGCGCAGCGAACGGCCGGCGATGAAGGCCTGGCCGGCCAGCAGGTCGATCCGCAGCGGCGGCAACTCGATTGGCGCCGGCGCGCCGACGCCGGCGCGCCTGAGCAGACTGCGGATGCGGGCGGACAGCACGCCGAGGTTGAACGGCTTGGTTATGTAGTCGTCGCCGCCCGCCTCGAGCCCTCTGACCACCGAGGCGTCCTCGCCCAGCGCGGTCGCGAAAATGATCGGCGCCGAACTGACGCGCCTGATCTCCGGCGCCAAATCGAAGCCCGAGCCATCCGGCAACAACACGTCCAAAATCACCAGGTTCTGCGAATGGGCCCGCAGGATCGCCCGCGCCTGGGCTATCGAACCGGCGACCGACACCTGGTAACCCTCGTCGCCGAGGTGGCGGGCCACCACGCCGGCCAATTCGGCCTCGTCCTCGACGATCAAAATCCGTCCGCGGTTT
>JAITKC010000126.1 GCA_031278665.1 Bifidobacteriaceae bacterium
TCGAGGGTTGACCCAACCGCCGTTCGGAGACCTTGGCCTTCAGCGCCCGAAGGCTCGCGGCGGCCTTCTCGATGTTGGCCCGGCCGCCAAACTCGACCTCGAATGCGCTCCGGCGTCCACTGCCGAGTTCAACGATCGCGTCGACCTCAAGACCCGAATCGTCGCGGTAAATGGTAGACGGCCCCGATGGCCACGCATATGACGAGCACCGGACTGACTACCGCCGGAATCGCGGGGACGGCTCGGGCAAGCCAGACGGTCGCCGCGTTGGCTGATGCGGAGGCGACAACCGTCGGCACGCCCGAGCCGTCCCCGCGGATTGAGGTCAATCCGTTGTCGGACTTGTGTCGATAGATGATCGCGGTGAAGGACACCCCCGTGTCGATGAACAGGGGAGCAGGCAGGCTTGCCTCGCGCAGGAGTCCCTGAGCCTCACGTATGCCACCGCGGTGCGAGTGTTACGGGCCACCCACTCGACGCTGTGGTCTAGCAGATCCGTCATCGGCCCGTCGAAATGCGCCAGGTCTGAGACTCGTGCGCCCCCATCTGCCGGAACGGCGGCAGCGGTAACCGACAACGATGGGGCGTGCCGCTGTGGATAACTATCCAACCCGTACAGGCCGGCGACAGTGAGTCGCCACGTCTGCGACCCCAGAGACGGCGAAACCAGCATTCTCGTCAACACCCAGCAGTATCACTCCGCCGTCAGGCATGTTGCCGAAAGCGCACAGGGTCTCGTCCAGTCCGGGCACACCGCCCGCAGCTAGTTTCGCCTCCACGAGAGTCGAATCTCCGCCTCGCTGGCGCAACGAAGCCAACAGCGAAGTGAGTTCCTCAGAAGACCATGACATACATAGATTGTTTGTCATGGTGTATGTGAAGTGTATGAGAATCCAGTCCCAAGCCCGTCCAAGGCCCAGGGTTGGAACATCCAACATATGGTGGAGCTGGGGGGAATTGAACCCCCGTCCGAGTATCGTGGAACAGGTCTTCTCCGGGCGCAGCCGGCAAACGGTTTTCTCAGCCCCGGCGCTGCCACCGGCAACGCGCCGCCAGGCTCAGTTGTCTAGAAGTCCCCGCCCGCCGGACAACACGGCGAACGAGCAGTGGGCTACTTCACGACGCCAAACACCAGGCCGCAGCCACTCCTGGGTTGACGGGCAAGCCACTCGCCTCAGGCGGCGAGGGCGAAGCCAGTGCGGTCAGATTTCGCACTTATTGTTCACGTGGAGCGTTAACGAGACAACCACGCATCCTCGGCCCGCTTCTCCTGAATCGACGATCCCCGTCGAAACCGATCAGCCCCTCTGTTTAGTTTTCAACCAAGCCTAACGCCTCGACCGGCCCGGTTGTTCCCACCCCGCCCCGGCGGCCAGGGCTTAAGCAAAGTTCTCGGTGTGCGGCGTGTGGGTCTGAGCTGGGGGCAACCGGGGCCGGGCCCCGCCCTGCCGGGTCGGGTGTCCGGAAGTGACCGCACGACGCCGCCCGGGGCGTCGTGCGCGGGGTTCTGGACATCGGCTTCCCGCCCGGTTCGCCGCCGCCGGCCGGCCCGGGCCGGCGACCAGGCGTTTCGCGTCGGCGTGCCCGGGGCCGGGTTGGGCTTCGCCGGGTCGGGTGTCCGGAAGTGACCGCACGTCGCCGCCGGGGGCATCGTGCGCGGGGTTCTGGACATCCGCTCGCCGCCCGCATCCCAGGCCAGCACGCCGCATTCCAACGACTGCTGTGAACGAAAGGCGCTGACCAGCGCATTTCGTTCCGTTCAGACGGTGGGAGCCGGCGCCCTGGTTCGCTTTGCCGAAGCCCTGGACGGGCGGCGACGCGGCGGACCTGTCGGCCGAGGCCGGCCACACGGCATCGGCCCGGCGGGGGGCCCGGAAGAGATCTCATCGCCGCGCGGGCGGGCCGGCGGCTTGGCCGCCTGGCGTCATACCGTGGCATGAGCGCCGTCGCGTGCCCCTGCCAATAGCCTGGTCAGACCACGGCCGCCGGCCCTGGCGGGGGATGAACCGGGAGGACCAAAATGAGAAAGCTGTGCTTGGCCCTGAGCTTGGCCGCGGCGGCCGGCCTGGCTCTGGCCGGCTGCGCCAAAGCCCCGGAGGTGGCCACCCTGGGCGGCAAGGGCGGCGGCGCGGCCGGGCCGATGTCGGCCGAGGAGGAGCAGGCCGCCGGCGCCAAAGAACTCGCCAAGTGCCTGGAGACGGCGGGAATCCCCGTCTACCAGTACGACCAAGAGGACGGCCAGATCTACGTCGGCATCGAGACCTCGCAGGCCTACGCGATGTCCTGGGGAAACGAATGGGGATCGACCTGGTTCCCGGGGGACTCCAACGATGACGCCGCCATCGCGACAGCGCTGGCCGCGCTGGCGCCGTTAGTCGAGACCTACGACAAGGACGCGGCCAACTCGCTCAAGAACTACGACAACGAGATAATGGCCGCAGTTTCGTCCGGCCCCGTGGACACGCCGCCCTATCTGATCATCGGCCAGGAGGACTTGACGGAACCTTTCGCCAAGTGCCTGACCGAATCCGGTTACACCGAGCCGGTCTGGAAAACGGACCCGGCGGAGGAGTTGAAAAGCAAACAGAACATCGCCAGGGCGACTTCGGAGTGGGCCAAGTGCGCCCGCGAGAACGGCTTCCCGGAGATCAAAGATCCCGAACCGCCGGTGGCCGACGATTATATGACGCAGCCCACCGCCGTACTGCCCGCCGACATCACCGAGGACCAACTCCGGGCGCTGCTGGCGGCCTGTCCCAACTTCGATCCGGAGAAGTGGGAGGCCTACGAGAAGGCGATGGAGGACTTGGGGGCGTTCGCCAGCGAACAGGACTGGGAGCGGGTGAACGAGGAATTCGATGTGACCGAGCCGGCCATCGGCTTCGACATCCCCGGCTGGGACGGACGCGGGTCCGAGCAAGCCGAGGAAACGGACCAGGCCACTATGGAGCGCGTCGGCAGGCTCAGCGAACTGCTCTACGAGGCCCAGAACCAGTACTGGGAGCAACGCGAGACGGCCACCGAGGCGCCGGCGGCGGCCGGCGGCTGACGCGATCACCAGGCAAATAAGAACGACCAAGCGGAGGCGAGGCTGGAAGTGACCAAGAAGGGCTGGATCGCGGCGGGCGCGACAGTGGCGTTGGCGGCGGGCGTGACCGTCGCGGCCGTCTGGTGGGGCAACTCCAGGGCCGCCGACATCGACTACGGCGAGGCCGAACGCCGCACGGCGGCGGTCGAGCGGACTTCGCTGGCGTCCGGGCTGGAGTTGCGCGGCACGCTGGCCTACGGCGAGCCGCGCAATCTGGGCGGCGGCGGCGGCGTGGTCACCAAACTGCCGGAGGCCGGATCGGTCCACAAAGTCGGCGAGCCGCTGCTGGAGGTCGAAGGCAATCCGGTGTTCTTACTCCAGGGGGCCATCCCCCTGTGGCGCGACCTGGCCGCCGGGATGTCCGGCATCGACGTCGACACGCTCCGCCAGGGGCTGGTCGACCTCGGTTATTCGGCCGGCGACACCGCCGCCGCCACGCCCTACGATGCCGCTTTGGCCGGCGCGATCGACGCGCTGTACGCCGCCGGCGGCTATCCGGCGCCGTCGACCAGGCCCGATGCCGTCGCCTCGCGCGAGGAGGCGAACCAGGAGTTGGCGGCCGCGCGCGAGTCCGCCGCCGCCGCCGAACAGGCGCTCAAACAGGCCCGCCAGGGCCCCAGCGGCCAAGCCAAGTCTGAGGCCGACGAGGCCGTGGCGGCCGCCGGAAGGGCGCTGGCCAAGGCTCAGCGCTGTTCCGAAGAAGACCGCGCGGCCCAGTACGGCACCGCCGGCGAATGCGACGTCGAAGCCGCCCAGGGCGTCCTCAACACCGCCCGGGCGGCCCTCGCCGACCTCACCAAGGCGGTCGACACCGCGGCCGAGCAGGCTGCGGTGACCAGCGCCAACGCCGCTTTGGCGGCCGCCCAGACGAGAGCCGACCGAGCCGCGCTGAGCGCCGTCGGGCCGAAGGACATCTTGATTGTGCCGACCGCCGAAATGCGGGTCGACCAGGTCGCGGTCCAGCTTGGGCTAAGCGCCGACGGGTCGATCATCAGTTACACCGACACCACGATTTTCGCCAACGCCGACCTCACCGACGCGCAACGCAAACTGATTGTGACAGGCGCCGAAGTCGAAGTCGCGTTGCCGGATGGAACAATTCTGGCCGGGGTGGTGGGCGACGTGACGGCCTCGCGCCAGGACCCGCAGACCTACGAGACCATTCCGGCGCGCGCCCGCGTCGACATCGCCGACCAGGCCGTCTTGGCCGAGGCCGGGCTGAGCGGGGTGACCATCTCGATAATCCAGGACGAGGCGGCCGACGCCCTGGTGGTTCCGGTGACCGCGCTGCTGGCGCTGTCCGAGGGCGGTTACGCCGTCGAACTCGAGGACGGCAGGTTGATTGGCGTCGACGTCGGCCTGATCCAGGACACCCGCGCCCAGATCACCCCGACCACCGGCGACCTGTCAGAAGGCGACCTGGTGGTGATCGCGTGACCGTGGCGCAGCTGGCGCTGCGCCAGGTTTCCAAGGTTTATCCGACCAAGCCGCCGTTACACGCCCTGCGCGACGTCGACTTGGACATCGGCCGGGGCGAACTGGTGGCGGTGGTCGGACCCTCCGGGTCCGGCAAGACCACGCTGTTGTCGCTGATGGGCCTGCTCGACACGCCGACCAGCGGCGAAGTCTGGATTGACGGGATCAAAGCCTCCGGCTTGAGCGAAGCCCAGCGCTCGCGGGCGCGCTCCGACCTGATCGGCTTCGTCTTCCAGCAGTTCTATTTGCTCAGCTCGCTGACGGCCCGCGACAACGTCGCCACCGGCATGCTTTACCAGGGGCTCGGCCCGGCCGAGCGCCGTTCCCGGGCCGACGCGGCGCTGGAACGGGTCGGCTTGACCGCGCGCGCCAGCCACCGCCCCGGCGAGTTATCCGGCGGCGAACAACAGCGCGTGGCCATCGCCCGGGCGATCGCCGGCGACCCGGCGGTGGTCTTCGCCGACGAGCCGACCGGCGCGTTGGATCAGGCCTCCGGCCGGATGGTGCTGGATTGCCTGCGGGCCGCCAACCAAACCGGCGCCACCGTCATCGTCATCACCCACGACCTCAGCCTGGCGGCGATGTTCGACCGCCAGATCCACGTCCTGGACGGCCAGGTGACCGGATGAGGAACCGGCTGCGCCGTCGCGCCAAGGCCGCCGGCCGCGCCGCCGGCCGGGACCAAGACGCGACCCAAATCCTGCCGGCGGCCCGGGCGGCGGCCGAGGCGCCCGGCATCGGACGCCGCCGCCACCGCCTGCGGCCGATCGACGTGCTGGCGACGGCCACGCTGGGACCGCGCACCCGGCTGGTGCGGGCGACTTTGTCGGCTATCGGCATCGCGGTCGGGATAGCCGCGCTGGTGGCCCTCCAGGGCATCCCGGCATCCCTGCAGGCCCAGCTCCGGGCCGATTTCGACAGCCAGGGCGCGAACCTGATCGTGGTCAATCCCGGCCGCGAGTCGTCGGATCCGAATTCGGCGGCCGTTCCGCTGCCGGAGTCGGCGCCGGCGATGCTGGCCCGGATCGGGCCGGTCGAAGCCGTCCTGGCCCGGCGCGACCTTGAGAACGTCTCGGTCTACCGCAACAACATGATCCCGCTCGGCCAGTCCGGCTCGATCAGCGCCGCCATCGCCGAGGGCGACCTGCTCACAACCCTCAACGTGCAACTGGCCGAGGGCAGCTGGTTCAACCAGGCGACGCGGGCGCTGCCGACGGTGGTGCTGGCCAAGGGCGCGGCCGAACGCCTCGGGGTGGGCGTCGGCGCGCGGATTTGGATCGACAACCGCTGGTGGGCGGTGGTCGGGATACTCGAACGCCTTGAGCTGGCCCGGGAAATGGACATGACCGCCTTCCTGGCCCCGGACCACGCCGCCCTGTTCTATCCCGACCAGCCGATCGCCTCGATCTACCTGTCGGCCGCCCACGGCCGGGCCGGAGCGGTCCGCCAGGTGACGGCCGCGACCGCCAACCCGGCCAATCCCCGGGGCGTCGAGGTCACCCGTTTGTCCGACTTCTACGGCGCCGGCGAGATGATCGACCAGATGTTCCTGGTGTTGTCGCTCGGGGTGGGCGCGTTGGCGCTGCTGATCGGCGGGATCGGGATCGCCAACACCATGGTGGTGGCCGTCATGGAACGCCGCGGCGAGGTCGGCCTGCGCCGGGCGATGGGGGCGCGCACCGGTCAGATCGCCGCCCAATTCGTGCTCGAGGCGGCGTTCATCGGCTTTGGCGGCGGCGTCATCG
>JAITKC010000222.1 GCA_031278665.1 Bifidobacteriaceae bacterium
CGTCGACCACGGGCAAACCGGCGATGGGCATCCGACTATTATCTGACGCTCGAAAGCCGCCCGCAACGCCAACCCGTCGGTTCCCGTCCCGCCGCCGATGCCGCCGCCGCCCGAAACGCATCGAGACCGACAATTTCTAGGCCAGATCGCATCGAGACCGACAATTTCCCTGGCCGGACGCATCGAGACCGACAATTTCCCTGGTGTTTTGAATCGAGACCGACAATTGTTCTGGTCCCGAAAACAGTCGCGACGTCCTGACCTGCGACAACGCGAAAAGGCCTCCTAGAAATTGTCGGTGTCGATGCAAAAGGCCAGAAGAATTGTCGGTCTCGATGCGTTTGGCCACAACAATTGTCGGTCTCGATGGGTTCGGCCACAACAATTGTCGGTGTCGATGTCGGTGGCATCGTCACGGCAATCGTCGTTGTCGATCCGGGTCGGCGCGGGGGCGTCGGCGCGGGGGCGTCGGCGCGGGGGCGTCGGCTACGGGGGCGTCGGCTACGGGGGCGTCGGCTACGGGCGCCAGACGATGACGGCGCGGGACCGGGCCTCGGGGGCGGCGCCGGCGGGACGTTGGCCTGGGGCCAGCGACACGGCATCGCCGGATGGGGCGACGGCGAAGACGCGCTGGCCGGGGTGGGCGGCGGCGCGCAGCGACTCGACGCGCCGGCGCAACTCGCGGTTCTCCGCCTCCAAGGCCAAGATTCGGGCGATCCCGGCCAGATTGACGCCCTCGTCGCTCGATAGGCGCTGGACTTCGCGCAGGGTGGCGATGTCGCGGGCGGAGTAGCGCCGGCCGCGGCCGGGCGCGCGGCGGGGCACAACCAGTTGGAGCCGGTCGTATTGGCGCAGGGTTTGGGGGTGCAACTCAGCCAGTTGGGCGGCCACTGAGATGGGGTAGACCGGGGCGTCCTCCGGGGCCGGCGCGTCGGCGCCCGCGACCGGGCTGGGGCCGGGGCCGGCGAAACCGGGCGCGGCGCCGCTCTCGTAGCGGATGTTGACCCGCATTGTCGTCATCGCCAACTGTCCCTTTCCGGATTCGGTTCGGTCCTGTTTTGTTTCCCGCGACCCGCCCACCGTGCCGATCGCTGTGCGCCGACCACTGGGCCGCTGAGCGGGCCGGTTACTGCACCGCCTGGCGGAGCAATTCGGCCCGCGGGTCCTCGCCGCGAGTCGCCTCGCGCAATTCTTCGAGCGCCTGTTTGACCTTGCCGCTGACCTTCTGCGGCACCGCCACGGCGATCGTCACCAGCAGATCGCCGGTTCCCTTGGCGGTGGTGATGCCTTTCCCCTTGACCCGCAGGGTCCTGCCGGCCGGAGTGCCGCCCGGCACTTTGAGCGCGACCGAGCCGCCGTCGAGTGTCGGAACTTCGACCCGGGCGCCCAGGGCGGCCTCGGCGAAGCTGACCGGCACGGTCAGGCGCAGATTGTTGCCGTCGAGCGAGAAAACCGGGTGGACCGGCACGGTCACGGTGATGACCAAGTCGCCGGGTTGGCCGCCGTCGGGCGACGGCTGGCCCTTGCCGGCCAGTTTGATCTTCTGGCCGTTGCGCACCCCGGCCGGGATGCGCACGGTCATCGAAACCCCGTCGATCGTCAGCACCTGGGTGGACCCGGCGGCCGCGTCGCGGAACGGCAGCGTCACCGAAGCCCGCAGGTCGCCGCCGCGAGCCTGTCCAGCCGGCCCGCCAAATCCGCCGAATCCGCCGCCGCCCGCCCGTCCGCCGAATCCGCCGCCGCCGAAGGCCCCCAGAAGATCCTCGAAGTTGAAATCTTGGCCTGGGCCGTTCGAGTAGCGCATGCGCCCGCCGGGCCCGCCTCTCGCCCCGCCGCCGAACATGGCCGAGAGCATGTCGTCGAAGCCGCCGCCGGCGCCGCCGCCCGGACCGGCCGAGAACCGCGCCCCGCCGGCGGCCATGGCCCGCACCGAGTCGTATTGTTTGCGCTGGTCCGGGTCCGACAGCACGGAATAAGCCTCGGAAACCTCCTTGAAGCGCTCCTCGGCCGCCGCGTCGCCCGGATTGGCGTCCGGATGCAGAGTTCGCGCCAGTTTCCGGTAAGCCTTCTTGACGGCCGCCGCGTCGGCGCTCTTGGGCACGCCGAGGGTCTTGTAGAAGTCCTTCTCGAACCAGTCTTGGCCGGCCATGTCAGCCCTCCGAGTCGACCACGCCGACGCGCGTGGCCCGCAGCACCCTCTCGCCCATCCGATAGCCCGGCTGGAGCACCAGCGAGATTGTCGGCTCGGTCGCCGCCGGATCGGTTTGGTGCAGCAGAGCCTCGTGAATCGTGGGGTCGAACGGTTCGCCGACCAGGCCGTAGCGTTCAATGTCGAACTTGGCCAGCGCCGCCTCGAGTTTCTCCGAGACCGCCTTGATGGGGCCTTCGAGTTCGCCCGCCGCGCGCGCCGCATCGATGTCGTCCAGCACCGGGATCAGGGCCGTCGCCACCTCGGCGCGAGCCTGGTCGCCGGCCACGGCCCGGTCGCGGTCGACCCGCTTGCGATAGTTCGCGTAGTCGGCGCTGAGGCGCTGGAGGTCCTCGGTCCGCACGGCCAGTTCCTCGCGCGCCGAGATCAACTCGGCCGCGGCCACGACCTCGTCTTCGAGCGCCCGGGCCGCCGCTTCGGCGCCGTCGGGCGTCAAGTCCGTCGGCCCGTCGCCCGATGCCGCGCGCCCGCCCGCCGCCGCGCCGCCCGCCCGGTCGGCCTGGTCGGCCCGGCCGGCTTTGCGGGCGCGCCCGGAAATCGGATCGACTTTGCGGTTGTCGCGGATCACCGGCCGGTCGGACTGGTCGGTCTCCAGTCCGCCGTCGCCCGTCAACTCATCCGGGTCGACGCCGAGGTTGTGTTCGACCGCCAGGTCCTGGTCTAAATCGTCGACGGCTTGGTCGAGGTCTTCGCGGGCGCCGGCCGGCGCCTCGGGCGCGCTCCCCGGACCGCTATCGGCGCCGGCCCGCCCCTGACCCTTGTCGCCGCCGCGGCCGCCGGGCTTGGCCGTGCGGCCGCCCTGATCGCTTCCGGTCGCCGAACTCATGATCAGACCTGGTCCTCGTCGATGACCTCGGCGTCGACTATGTCGTCGTCGGCGCTCGACCCGGCGGTCTGGCCGTCGCCAGCCGAAGCCGAACCGCCGGCGCCGCCCGACCCGTCGGCATCGGCGGCCTGCTGGGCGTAAAGCGCCTGGCCGATCTTCTGGGCGCTGGCCGAAAGGTCGGCTTGGGCCTGTTTGACCG
>JAITKC010000281.1 GCA_031278665.1 Bifidobacteriaceae bacterium
CTGGTCGCCGTCGGCGCGGGCAAACGCGACGCCGTGGCGGCCGCCCTGGCCGCTCCCCCGCCCGCCGCCGCCGCGCCTTCGCCCGATGCCGCCGCGCCTTCGCCCGCCGCCGCCGCGCCTTCGCCCGCCGCCGCCGCGCCTTCGCCCGATGCCGCTCCCCCGCCCGCCGCCGCCGCGCCTTCGCCCGGCGCCGCCGCCAACCCGCCCGAGCCGATTCCGGCCGCACTGGTGGCCGGGCGGGAGCGCACCGTCTGGCTGATCGACGCCCAAGCCGCCTCCGGCGCGCGGCCATAGCCGCTACCCGCGCGTCCGGGAACGCAGCCGGCGCGCGGCCATAGCAGCTACCAGCGCGTCCGGGAACGCGACCCGCGCGTCCGGGAACGCGGCCGGGCGGCCTGGGCTAGGTTTGCCGGCGGCGGCGGCGCGCGGCGCCGGCGGCCAAGACCGCCCCGCCGGCGATAGCCGCCAGCGACGCCAAGACCAGCAGCGGCAAGCCGCCCATCCCGCTGAACGGCAGGCGCGCCGGCACTTCGACCCCGACCGAAGAACAGGTCGTCTGGCAGACCTTGGGCGGCGACTCGACCTGGGTCGAAGAGCCGGACCAAGGCGCCCAGGCGATGTTGCGGGCCCACCCGTCGCCGCCGCCGACCACTTTGACCGAATAGGCGATGTCCGCCCGCTGGCCGGCCGCCAACGCCCCCGTCCAGATCAGGCGCTGGCCGGAGAACACGACGGCGCCGGCGCTGGCTTTGGCGTCGCCCAAATAGGCGGCGTCGTCCAAGACGGCGCTGAGATCGTCGATCACCTGGGCCGGTCGGTCGGCGTCGAAGTCGAACGGACTGGTGTTGACCACTTCGACGGTGTAGCGCAAAATGTCGCCGACCGCGACCGGCGAAGGCGCCTGAACCTTCTTGGCGACCGCCAGCACCGGAGTGGTCACGTCGGAGGCGGCGCAGGACTCGCCGGTCACCGGGTCGAGCCCGTCGCTGTCCGGATCGTCGCAGCCAGGCGCGACCGGCGGATCAGGCGGCGGGTCGGCGGGCTTCGGCGACCAGGCGACATTCTTCAACCGGCCGTCCCCGCCGCCCCGGAGTTGAACGGCGTAAGTCAGCGACACCTCGCCGCCGGCGGAGATGGGGCCGCGCCAAGTCAGCGCCGGCTGGTCGTACGAGAACTCGCCGCCGGCCCCGCCGTCCGAGGCCTTGGCCAAGTCGAACGGCTCGACGTCGTCCAGTAACTCGGCCAAAGAGTCCGCCACCACGGCCGGGTTGGCGGCCGTGAAGCCGGCCTGGCCGCGGTTGCGGACCACAACTGTGTAGGTCAGCCATTCGTCGGGCCGGGCGTCGATGACGCCGTCGACCACGCCGCCGGCCTGGCCCTGAACCTGTTTCGAGACGACCTCGAGGATTGGGCGCTGGTCTACGACTTCGGCGCACGGCTCGCCGCCGGGCGCCACCGAACCCTCGCCCGGCGAGCAATCCGGCGGCGCCAACAACACCGGGTCGTCCGGGAACCAGGCCACGTTCTTCAACCAGCCGTCGCCCAAGGCCGTCAACGCGACCGCGTAAGCCAACTCCACCGTTTGCCCCGCGGCCAGCGGGCCGGTCCAGCTCAAAACCGGGCTTTCCCAGGTGACCGAACCGGCGGCGGGCTGGGAGACCAAACCCACCCAGACGGCATCGTCCAAAACGGCTGTCAGGTCGTCGCGCACCAGCGCCGGCGAGTCTGCGGTGAAGTCGCCCGGGCCGGCGTTAGCGAAGGTCAGCCGGTAGGTCACGGCCGACCACGACCATTCGGCCGCCTTCGCGATCGTCAACTTCGGCATGTCGACCTCGTCCTCCGCGCACCACTGGGCGGCCGGATCGTCGCAGTTAGGCGGCTCGCCCGGCTCTTCCGGGTCCGCCGGCGCCCAGACCACGTTCTTGACCACGCGGTCGCCGCCTTCGCGCAACGTCAACCGGTAGGTCACCGTCACCGACGAGCCGGCCGGCAGCGAACCGGACCACCTCAGCAGCGGTTCGTCGTAGCTCAGTTGGCCGCCCGCCCCGCCGTCCGATGCCGTGGACAGATCGAACGGTTCGGCGTCGTCCAAGGCGTCCGCCAGCGAGTCGACCACCACCGCCGGATGGGCGGCGGTGTAGTCGCCGAGTCCGGTGTTGTCGATCTGGAACTCGTATTCCACCAGGTCACCGGCCCGCGCGTAAGTCGGCGTCAGGTCCAGACCAGGCCGGACCAGGAGCGACGACTTGGTTATCGCCAGAACCGGCGGACGCAATTCGACTAACGCGCAGGCCTCGCCCGTCAACGCGTCGACCCCGCCGGAGGCCGACCGCGCGAAAGCGTCGCCGGCGGACAAGCCGACCGCGGCGCAAGCGGGCGGATTAGCTTTCGACGGATCGGACGGCGACCAGGTCAGGTTGTCGATCCGGGCGTCGCCGCCGGAACGCAAGCGGACCGTGTAGGTCAGCGTCACCTCGCCGCCGGCGGCGAGCGGGCCCCGCCAGGTCAACACCGGCTCGGCATAGGAGAACTGGCCGCCGGCGGCGCCATCGGAGGCGGTCGCCAAATCGAACGGCTCGACGTCGTCCAATAAAGCGGCCAAAGAGTCCATCACCACAGCCGGGTCCCCGGCCGTGAAATCGACCGGGCCGCGGTTGCGCGCCCGAATGGTGTACGTCAAAGTGTCGCCCGGCCGGACATAACCGCCGCTGTCGACGCTCTTCGAGACAATCTCCAAAACCGGGCGGCTGATCTCGACAACCGCGCAGGGCTCCGCGACGCCCGGTTCTAGTCCGCTATCCGGCGCCGAACAGGCCGGCTGCGGCGGCGAGGAGTCCAACGGGTCGCGCGGGAACCAAACCAAGTTCCGCAACACGCCGTCGCCCAGCGCCGTCAAGTCGACCGCGTAGACAAGTTTGACCGTCGCGCCCGAACCGAGCGGCCCCGACCAGGTCAACACCGGGCTGGCCCAGGTCAGCGAACCGGCGGCGGGCTTAGACAACACGCCGGCCCAGAACGCGTCGTCCAAAACGTTCGTCAGATCGTCCCGGACCACGGCCGGATAGGCCTCGGTGAAATCGCCGGGGCCTATATTGGTCAGCGTCAAAGTGTAGGTCAGGCGCGACCCGGGCAGTCCGTCGGCGCCAAGCGCCCGCGTCATCGACTTCTTAATCGACAAAGCGGCCAGGCGCACCTCGTCGGTCGCGCACCAATCCCCGGAGGACTGCGGGCAGGTCGGCGCGGACCCCGGCGCGTCCGGATCCTCAGGCGCCCAAGCCACATTGGTCAACAGGCGGTCGCCGGCGGCGGCCAGCTTGACCGTGTAGGTGATGGTCACCTCCGCCCCGGCCGCCAACGGCCCGGACCAAGTCAGCGCCGGCTCCTGATAGCTGAGATCGCCCACGGCGCCATTGTCGGAGGCGGTCGCCGGGTCGAACGCCTCGCAGTCGTCGAGGACTTGCTCCAACCAGTCGACCACGACCGCCGGGTTGGCGTCGGTGAAGTCGCCGAGTCCGGTGTTGCGCAGTTTCAGAGTGTATTCGACCTGGTCGCCCGCGCGCGCGCCGCCTTGGGCGGCGGCCGAACCGGCGTGCGTCAGTTTCGCGGTCTTAGTCAACTCGATCACCGGCGGAAGCAGTTCGACTGTCGCGCAGCTCTCGCCGGTCTTCGGGTCGACTCCGACCAGCCGGTTGAAGACTCCGCCGGAGCTGAGCGCCGCCGGGTCGTCGCAATCCGGGGTGAGCGGACTGTTCTGAAGCGGATCTTTGGGCGCCCAGGCGACATTGGCCATCTTTCCGTCGCCGCCGGCGGCCAGGCGGATCTGGTAAGTCAAGACGACCTCGGCCCCGGAAGCCAACGGCCCGCGCCAAACCAGCACCGGCTCGGTGTAAGTGAACGCGCCGCCGGCGGCGCCGTCGGAGGCGCTCGTCGGGTCGAAATCCTCGATGTCGTCGAGCAGATCTTTGAGCGAGTCGGCCACAACCGCCGGGTCGGTCGCCGTGAAATCGACCGGGCCGCGGTTGCGCGCCCGAATTGTGTAGGTCAAAGTGTCGCCGGGCCGGGCGAAAGCCCCGCCTTCGGCGCTCTTCGAGACGATCTCCAGAATCGCCCGCAACTGGTCGATCTCGGCGCACGGCTCGCCGGTCGAGGCCAGGCCGTCCTCCGGCTTCGAACAGTCCGGCATCGGCGGCGACGGGTCGTCCGGCTGCAACGGGAACCAAGCCACGTTGCGCAGCCGGCCGTCGCCGGCCGGGGTCAAGTCGACCGCGTAAACCAATTTGACCGTCTCGCCGGAAGCCAACGGCCCGGACCAGGTCAACACCGGGCTGTCCCACTTCACCGAACCGGAGGCGGGGCTGGACACCACGCCGGCCCAGACGGCATCGTCCAACACGTTAGTCAGATCGTCGCGCACGGTCGCCAGATTTTGGGCGCCGAAGTCCCCGGCGCCGGTGTTCTTCAACGTCAACGTGTAGGTCAGCCGCACCCCGGCCTGCCAGGCGCCGTCGGGCGGCGTCTGCGCCACCGACTTGACGATCGACAGCTCCGGCAGCGGCACCTGGTCAGACGCGCACCACTCGCCCTCGGCCTGGTCGCAAGCGGGCGGCTGGCCGGGCGAATCCGGGTTCTCCGGCACCCAGACCACATTGGCCAATTCGCCGTCGCCGCCGGACTTGACCGTCACCGAATAGGTGATCACCACTTCGACGCCAACCCCCAGCTCGCCGGACCAGGTCAACCGCTGTTCTGGCTGACTCCATTTCAACGCCCCCAGACCGGAGACGATCTGGGCGGCGTCATCCCAGGTCGCGTCGTCAAGCACGTTCTGGAGCGAGTCGACGACAACCGCCGGGTGGGTTGTGGTGTAGGCGCCGCTGCCGACGTTCTTGATCCGCAACGTGTACTCCACTTTGTCGCCCGGCCGGGCGTAAGGCGGCGGGGCGGCGAAGCCGGGCCGCGTCAAAGTCGAACTCTTGGCGATCTCCAACACCGGCGGGGTCAACGTCACTTTGGCGCAGACCTCGCCGGTCTGATAGTCCACGCCGGGGTGGTCGCCCTCGACGCACTTCGGCGTGTTCAAGTCGGACGGGTCGGAGGGCACCCAGGCGATGTTCTCGCCGTGGGTGGCGTCCATTGTGTCTTCCAGTTTGACTTTGTAGGTGACGGTGACCGTGTCGTCCGGGGCGAGGGGACCGTACCAGCCGATCAAGCCCTGCGACTGCGAGGACAAGTTGAAAGTGCCCGGACGGTCCGCGCTCGGGCCTTCGACCAGCGTCCCGGCCGCCAAAACCGCCGCGAGGTCATCCCACAGCCAGACCGGCGACTGGTCGGTGAACGCGATCCGCCCGGTGTTCTTCAAAGTCAATGTGTACGCCACGGTGGCGCCGGGCATCGGGTCCGGCGGGTTGGCCGTCTTGGTCAGCTCCAACCCGCTCTTGTCGAATTGGGCCGTGGCGCAGGGCTGCACCGTTTCCGTGTCGACCACGATCGCGTCGCAGGCCGGCGGCGTCGGGTCGCCTGGAACGTTCGGCCGCCAGGCCACATTGCGCACGTAGCCGTCGCCGGTCGACAACAACTCGACTTCGATTGTGATGGTCACGGACTCGCCCGCCTTCAGCGCGCCGCTCCAGGTCACCATCTCGGCTTGTTCGTCATAGACCAAATCGCCGACCGCCGGCGCCACTTGGGCGGGCTGCTCGCCGACGAACGACGCGTCGTCTAGCACGTCGCCCAAATAATCCTGGACTATGGCCGGCACCTCTTTGGTGAAGTCAACCGCCGAGGTGTTGGTGGCGACCAGGGTGAATTTCACGATGTCGCCGGGCTTGGGGCTGGCCGCGTCCGACGATTTGACCAGGGACAGGGTCGGCCGGAAGTAGGTGTCGTCGTCGCAGGGCTCGCCGCTCAACGAGTCCCGTCCAACGGCCGCGTCAGCCGCCGAGCAAATCGGTTGCGGCGGCGTCGCCAGTTCGGGTTTGACCGGACTCCAAGCCACATTGCGTCCCACCCCGACGCCGCCCGCCAACAAGGTGATCGAGAAGGTGATGGTGACGGTCTGGCCGACCTCCAGCGGCCCCTCCCAGCGCAGCCGGGCGGTGGTCGCGTCGAACACCGGCGGGTCGACCGCGTCGCCGCCGACTTTGGCCTGGGCGTCGTGGTTGAACAGCGTGGCGCCCAGGAGCGCCGACAGCGAGTCCTCGACGACCGCTTTGAAGTCATTTGTGTACGCCGCCTGGCCGACATTCTTGGCGGTCACCGTGTAGAAGACTTTGTCTCCGGCGGTCAACGGCGAACCGGACGGCGTCGACTTCTTCTCGATCTCAAGCAGCGGCCGGTATTGCAGGGTGGCGGCGCAGGGCTGGCCCAGGCCGGGGTCGACGCCGCCGGTGCCCTGGACTAGGTCGCCGCTGTCCGCGTCCACCTCGGCGGTGATCGGTTCGCCCGCCTCGTCCAGACAAGCCGGCGGATCGCCCGGGTCGGCCGGATCAACCGGCTGCCAGGCGACATTGCTCATCTGGCCGTCGCCGACGGCCAGCCAGGTGACCGAGTAGGTCAGAGTCACCGCCTCGCCCGCTCCGAGCGCGCCACTCCAAGTCAAACGCCCGGCGGCGTAGCTCAGGGCGCCAACGTCTTGTCCCAGCGCGTTGACGGCCTTTTGGTCGTGGTTGAACACGCCGCCGTCCAACAGGTCGGAGATGTCGTCCACCACCACCGCCGGTTTGGCCTGGGTGAAGGCGGCGGCGCCGGTGTTGGCGATAGTGACCTTGTATTCGGCTTGTTTGCCTTGGGCCCAAGGGGCCGGCGTCAACAGTTCCTTGGCCAATGTCAGCTTGGGCAGCGGATGGTTGTCGAAGGCGCAGGCCTGGCCGGTCGCCGGGTCCGCCTGGCCGGACTGCTGGTCGCAGACCGGCGATCCGGGCAAAGACTCGAACGGCTGGTAGACCACGTTGCGCAGGCGGCCGTCGCCGCCCCCCACCACCTTGACCTTGAAGTCGATCACCACCATCGCGTTGACCTTCAACGCGCCTTGCCAGGTCAGTTTGTTCGTGTCGGCGTCAAAGCCGACCTGCCCGGTCGACGCCTCGAGGCTGTCGTCCACCAAGTCGGCGTCGTCCAGTATGACCCCCAGATCGTCCCAGAGCACGGCCGGGCGGCCGTCCGGGAAGTCGGCGGCGCCGATGTTCGTGGCGATCAGCTGGTAGGCGATCAAGTCGCCGACCAGGGCCGGCCCGGTCGGGGTGGAAAGTTTGATCATGGCGAGCTGGGGCAGGTAGACGTTCAGGCCGGCGCATAGTTCGCCCTGGGAAATTGAGATCACCGGCTGCCCGTCGGTTGAGCCTTCGCAGGTCGGCGCGGCCGGATCGGTCGCCTGCTGGTCGAAGGGCACCCAGGCGACGCCGCGGAGCAACCCGACGCCCGCGGCGGCGACCACCACCTGGTAGCTGAAAGTGGCCGTGTCGCCGCTTTGGCCGGCCGGCGCCAGCGGGCCGGACCACTTGATCTTGGCGACCGGATTGGTCTCGCTGGCCGGTATGTAGGTCGCCGTGCCGGCGCTCGCCGACTCCGAGCCGTCCACCCAGACCGCGCCCGCCAGCACGCCTGAGACATCGACCCAGGCGACGGCCAAGTCGTCGCCCTCGTACTTGAGCTCCGAGATGTTCTTCACCTCGACCGTGTAGGTCAGCTTGTCCCCGGCCCCGGCCACCGAACCCGGCAGGTCGTCCAGATTCACAGTCTTGCTCAAAGTCAGCAAACCACGATCCAACACCAGTTCGGCGCACGGTTCGCCGGTCTCCGCGTCGAACCCGGTTTCTCTGTCGCACTGCTTGGGCGCCGGCGGGACAGTCGACGTGAACGGCCGGTTCGGGGACCAGGCGAGGTTGGCGACCTGCGCGGTCTCGCTGGAACGCAACAAGACCTTATAGGTCACGGTCACCGATTGGCCGGCCGCCAGCGGACCCGACCAGACAACATAGGGCGCGCTATAGGAGGGGGCCGGTGCGGTCCCGGAGGGCGAGGCGTATTGCGCCGTCGCGCCGGCCTGGTAATAAGCGCCGGTCAGGACGCCCGTCAAGTCGTCGCGCAAGGCCGCCGGGCGGGCCTGCGAATAGTCCGCCCGGCCGGTGTTGGTCATTGTGACCTGGTAGGTCAACAGGTCGCCGGTGTGGGGCAGGGCGGGCGAGTCGACCACTTCCTTCTTCACCGTCAGCAAGCCGCGGTCGACTTCGGCCGAGGCGCAGCGGGTTACCTCGTCGGCGTCCGGAACGTCGTGTTTGGGCGGGCAAAGGTCTTCCCAGTCGTCCGGCGGCTGCGGGTCGGTTTCGTCGCCGTCGGCCGGCACCCAGGCCACATTGGTGAAACTGGGCGTCCCGCCGCCGGTCAGCGTCACCGTGTAGGTGATGGTCACCTGCGCCCAGGCGGGCAGCGCCCCGGACCAATGCAACAGCCCCGCCGAATATTCGATCTCGCCCTGGCCGCCGCTGGCCTTGGCGTCATCGTTGTACTTGGCGTTCTTCAAGACTTCGCTCAGGTCGTCGTAGAGGTGGGCCGGGTTGGTCTGGTCGTAGCCGGCGTCGCCGATGTTCCGGAAGGCCACCGAATAGGTCAGGGTGTCGCCGGCTCTGGGCGCCTCCGGCCCGGCGACCACCTTCTCGACATGGATCAGGCTGCGCGGCAACTCCACCCGGTCGCACGGTTCGCGGGTCACGGGATCCACGTTCGCCGCCGCGCCGTCGGCGGCGACCTGGCAGGTGGGCGGGTCGGTGTCGGCCTGGTCGGTCGGCGCCCAGGCCACGTTGTAAAGCACCGCCTCGCCCTTGCCCTCCAAGGTGGCGGAGAACGTCACCGACACCGACGCGCCCACCGCCAGCGGGCCCTGCCATTCGATCCGCTCGCAGACGCCTTCGGCGTCGAGGACGCAGCTCACGGTCCCCTTCGAGCCGTCGTCCTCGACTATTGCGGCGTCATTGTTATAGGAGGCGCCGGACAGCACGTCCTCAAGCGAGTCGTAGAAACGCGCCGGGTCGGCGGCGGTGAACGCCGCGGCGCCGGTGTTCTCAATGGTGACGGTGAATACGACCGTGTCGCCGGTTTGCAGCGGCGTCCGGTCCGGGGTCATCATGGCTTGTTTGGTCACTTTCAGCGCCGGCCGGACGAACACCGCCTCGGCGCAGGCCTCGTCCGGCGTCGAGCGGGTGCGGCCGTCGTCGCCGCATTCGGGCACGGGCGGGTTCGGTTGATAGGGGTTGGCTGGCTCCCATACCACATTGCGGACCCTTCCGGCGCCGGCCCCGAGCAGTTCGGCGCTGAACTTCAGGGTCACCGTTTGGCCTTGGACAAGCGTGCCCGTCCACACCACGGCGCCGCCCGAACTGGCGAACGCCCCCTTGTCGCCTTGACTGTTCGCCGGATACCACACGGCCGTCCACAGACTTGGGTCGTCGACCAAAGCGGACTGCCCGATGTCGGTCAGGTCGTCCCGGAGCACCAGCGGCGACTGCTCGGTGTAGTCCACCCCGCCGGCGTGTTCGGCCACGATGGTGTAGGTGACCACGTCGCCGGCCCTGGGCACTTGGTTTTGTTCCAGCGTTTGTCCGTCGCGGGTGATCTGATAGGTCTTGGTCAAGTTCACCGCCGGCAGCGGCGAATCCGATTTGGCGCAGGGCTCGCCCGTCACGGCGTCCAAAGGAGAAGCCTTGCATTCGGGCTTGTCCGGCGCGGCGAGAGTCGAATCGGCCGGCTGCCAGGCCACGTTGACCAGGGCCGAGTCGGCGCAGTTCTGAGTCGTGACCTGATAGGCGATAGTCGCCGACTGGCCCGGGCCCAGGTCGCCTTTCCAGGTCAAACGCGGGGGTGTGGAGCCAGAGCCAGCGCCGTAGGAGGCGGACCCCGTGCTGGCCGACAGCGAGCCGTCGACCCAGTCCGCGCAGCCGTTGTCGATCACATCGCCCAGGTCGTCGACCACTTTCGCGCCGCTGATCGGCGCCGCGCCGATGTTCGTGACCACGACCTGGTAGGCGACCGTCTTGCCGACGGCGAAGGGCGAGGGCATATTGGAGGACTTGGCGATCCGCAGCACCGGGAACTCGACGTCCACCCGCGCGCAGCGCCGGTTGGTGACCGGATCGACTATGCCCGACCCGGTCGATGCCGCGCAGGCCGGCGCCCCGACAGTCCCTCCCAGCTCGAAGACGATATTGCGGAAACTGCCGTCGCCGGCGGCGGTCAACACCACGGTGTATTGGATCTGAGCCGATTCGCCCGCCTTGAGGGCGCCGATGTAGGTCATAATCGGCGGCAGCGTCCAAGCCAAGCCCCCGGGCGAGCCGAGTGTTAACACCGGCGCGGACGTCAAAGTGGCGTCCCCCAGAGTCGAGGCCAGGGAATCGGTCAGCTCCAGCGGGTGTTTTTCGGTGTAATCGGTGTTCGAATCGTTCTTGACGTCGATAGTGAAAATCAGTTCGTCGCCCGGACTCAAAGCGCCGTCCCCGTTGGTGTCATCGTGAGTGTAGGACTTGGTCAAGGAGAAGTCCGGGATTTTGTATTCCACCACGTCACACGGCTCGCCGGTGTCGCTGTCGAAGCCCAGGCCGGTGTCGCAATTGGCAGGCCGGGTCGGCGCGGTCTTGCGGTTACCGGCCAGCGGCGACCAGGCCACGTTCTCGACCACGCCGTTGCCGCCCGGCCGAAGCGTGACGTCGTATTCGATTTTGACTGTCGCGCCGACCGCCAGGACGCCCTCCCAGCGCAACTGTTTGATCACATCTCCCAAATAGACCGGCGCGGGCGGGTTCGGGTTGACCTCCCGGCTGACCGTCAGGTTGAAAGGCGCGCCGACGGCATCGTCCAACACGTCGGTCAGATCGTCGTGCACCAGCGCCGTGGCGCTGGTGGTGAAGGCGGCGTTGCCGACGTTCTTGGCGGTGATCGTGTAATGAACCGTGTCGCCGGTCCGGGGGTCATCGGCGTCCGAGGACTTCGCGATCTCGAGCAGCGGCCGGTCCAAGACCGAAACGGCGCAATCCTCGCCGCTGTCCGGGTCGTCGACCTGGGGAGGCTCCTGGTCGCAATCCGGCGTCTCGAAGGGAGTGACTCTGGGCGCCCAGGCGACATTGCGCAGCCTGCCCGCCCCGCTGGTCCCCAAGGTGACCGAGTAGGTGATGACGACCTCTTCGCCGACGCCCAACGCCCCCTGCCATTTCAGAAGGTCGCGCGCTTCGCCGCCAGCGGCGGCCGTGAACACCGGCGCCGCCACGGCGACGCCTTCGACTTTGGCGGCGGCGTCATCGTTATAAGCCGCCCCGGCCAACACTCCGGTCAAGTCGTCCCAGATCGGCACCGGGTTGTCGGCGGTGTACGGGGCGGCGCCCACATTGGCGCCGGTGATGGTGTAAGTCACCTTCGCGCCGGGGATCGGACCGAAGCCCCCCTCGACAGTCGTCGTCTTCGACAGCCCCAGCAGCGGCCGCGCTTCGACCACCTGCGCGCAGGGTTCGCCGGTCGAGGCCAAGTCGCCGTTGATCGGATTGCCGTCAGCGTCGACGCAACTGGGCGCCGGAGGCGGCGAGACGCCGGGGCCGGGCGGCGTCTGCCCGCGCGGCGCCCAGGCGGTGTTCCCGGTGAGGCCGTTGCCGTGTCCGGCGGCCGTGAACGAATAGCTGATGACGACGGTCTCGCCCTTCGCCAGCTCGCCCACCCAATAGAGGCGGCGAGTCGGCAGATCGACTGTCAAATCGCCCGCCGCCGCGCCGGCGACTTCGGCTTTGGCGTCGTTGTTATAGGTCATGCCGTCAATCACTTCGGTCAGGTCGTCGGCCAGCACCAGCGGCCGGTCGGCGCCGAAATCGCCTTCGCCGGTGTTGGTGGCGGTGACCGTGAACGCGATCTTGTCACCCGGATGGATATAGTCCTCGGAGTCGACTGTCTTGACAATCTTCAGCCGGGGCAGGTCGTGGCTGATCACCGCGCAGACCTCGCCGGTCTGCGAGTCGGGGCTGTCGGCGCAGTCCGGGGCCGCCGTCGGCTTCGCCACCGGGTCGGCGGGAAGCCAGGCCACATTCCTCAGGCCGCCGTCGCCGGCGGCCGTCAGGCGCACGGTATATGTCAACGTGACCGATTCATTC
>JAITKC010000314.1 GCA_031278665.1 Bifidobacteriaceae bacterium
GCTGGACCGGGGCGGTCGAGGGCTGCAAAGTCGGCGACATCGCGGCCGCCGCCCAAAAAGCGACCTTCGACACCGTCAACTACTTCCGGCGGATGGCCGGACTGGAAGACGTCACAGAGAACACGGCCGCGTCCAAAGTGGCGCGCAAGACCGCTTTGATGATGCAGGCCAACGGCTCCCTCACGCACTACCCGCCGACCAATTGGAAGTGCTTCAGCAACAACGGCGCCTTCCTGGCCTCGAAGTCCAACCTCGCCCTCGGTTCGGGCGGCGACGGCATTTTGGCCGGCGCCAAGGCCGTGTCGGCCTATGTGAACGACGTCAGCGTCGACTCCCTGGGCCATCGGCGCTGGCTCCTTTCCCCCGCCCAGCGCACTATGGGCTCCGCTTCGACGGGCAACGCCAACGTGCTGGTCTGGGGCAACGGGTCGGGCTCCTGCTTGTCGTCCAGTTGCACGGTGTCGGGTTGGAACGCGAGCGAGGACGCGACGTTCGCCAACACCTACTCGACTAACTGGACGACGCCGCTATTGCTGGCCTGGCCGGGTGAGGGCTACTTCCCGTACCAGTTGACCAAATCCGAGTTCGACGCGACGCAAATGGACTGGTCGGTGTCGACCGGCAACGGTTCGATCGGCTTCGCCAACGCCAAAGTCGCCGTGACCAAGAACGGGACGGCTGTCACAGGATTGACCATAACCCCGCACTCGACTCTGAGCGGCGGCTACGGCGACCGGGCCGCCTTCGCCTTCCGCTTCCCGTCCGGCGTGGTCTCCCAGCCGGCGGTCGGCCAAGTCGACACCTATCGGGTCTCGATCAGCGCCATCACCGGTTACAGCGGAACCTTCCAATACGAGGTCAAAGTCTTCAACGCGATGGAGACCGCGGTCGGATCGGTGTCGATCACGGGAACCCCGCAAGCCGGCCAGGCGCTGACCGCCAATGTCGGCGGGGTCACCCCGACCGGCGCGACGCTCAGCTACCAGTGGCTGCGCGACGGGAGCGTCGCCATCGGCTCCAACTCGTCCAGTTACACCGCCGTCAGCGCCGATGTCGGCCATAGAATCTCGGTCCGGGTGACGGCTTCGAAGAGCGGGTTCACGGCGGCGTCGCGGACTTCGGCGGCGGTCGGGCCGGTGACCGCGCCGCCGTTGCCGCCGGTGACGCTCGGACAGGTCAAAGTGGCCGGGACGTTGACCCAGGGCAACGTGCTGACCGGATCGGTCGCCTCGGTCCAGCCGGCGGGCGCGACGCTGACCTACCAATGGAGAGTCGGCGGGACGGTGGTCGGCGGCAACTCGGCCACCTACACCACGGCGACCGGCGCCGGCCAGCACGGCAAGGCCGTGACCCTGACCGTGACGGCCAGTTACAGCGGCTACAGCCCGGCCACCGCGGTCGCCAACCCCGGCGTCATCGACGCCCAATTCGTTCCCTCGATCGGCGCCGCGACCACTTACGGCCCCTGGGTGGTGGGACAGGCGGCCAAAGTCGTGGCGCCCATCACGCCGGCCGACGCCAAAGCCACCTACACCTTCACCTGCGTCCACGCCGGCAAGACGGACACAGTCCAATCCGGGGCCTCGAACTCCTGGACCGTGACGGCGACCTACGCCGGCGACCGCTGCCGGGCGACCATCGGGGCCCGCGTCGGCAGCGCGCCGCTGAAGACCGCGGCCCTGGCCGAGAACACGGTTTCGGCCGCCGCCCAGTCGGTCGCCAAACCGGTCATTTCCGGCGCCGCCTTGGTCGGGTCGACGCTGTCGGTGGCGGCGGTCGCCACCACGCCGGCCGGCGGATCGGTCAAATACGAGTGGGTGGTCGGCGGGTCGGTCGCCAAATCCGGGACCGACGCCGCCGCCCGGTCGTTCACACCGGCCGCCGCCCACGGCGGCAAAGCCGTTTACGTCAGGGTGACGGCGACCCGCGCGGGCTACAAGACCGCCACCAACCAGTCCGACTCCAAGACCATCGCCGCCTCCGACAACTGCGGTGTGACCTGGGCGGCGATCACGCCGCGCTTGTGGTCGACGAACGGCAAGCCGACCACTTCGGCCGCCGAACTGCAGCGGTCTCAGGTTCTGCGCGTCTGCAAGAACGGCGATCTGCGGCTCTACAGCCTCGACTTGTCCACTATGAAACTCGGTCTGACCGGCACAATCGGCACCGGTTGGGCGTCCTACAAGATCTCGGCCCCGGGCGACTGGAACAGCGACGGCTTCAACGACGTGCTCGGGATCGACTCGGCCGGGCGCATGTACCTGTACGCCAGGACGGCCGCGAACGGCTGGGCCCCCCGGCGGCAGATCGGTTACGGCTGGGATATTTACGACCGGGTGCTGGCCGTCGGCGACCTGACCAAAGACGGCAACCCCGATCTGCTCGCCATCGACAAACAGGGCCTTCTGTACATGTACCAGGGCGACGGCAAAGGCGGTTGGAAGAATTCGGGCCACCGCATCCGGGTCGGCTCCGGCTGGATTGGCTACGAGTTGCTTTCGGCCGGCGACCTCAACGGCGACAAGATCAGCGACATCATGTCGATTGACAAGGCCGGGAAACTGTACTGCTACCAGTCGACCGGATCGGGGCAATTCAAGGCCCGGACGCAGTGCGGCGGCGGCTGGACAGGCTACCGGGCGGTCTCCGGCGCCTCGATGAACGGCGACGCCGTGGCCGATCTGGTCAGCGTCGACACCACCGGCACAGTCCGCTTCTACGCCGGCACCGGCAAGGGCACGTTCGGCACGCGCCAGACCGTCGCGGAGGGCTGGAAATAACCCGCCCGCCTGGGCCCGCCCGGCGTTAGTTTTAGTTGCCCGATGCCGCGCGCCCGCCGGCGCGAGCCGGCTCCGCCGCGTTCGCCGCCGGGCCGCGCCGCCGCGTTCGCCGCCGGGCCGCGCCGTCGCGTTCGCCGCCGGGCCGCGCCGTCGGGGGTGAGGTGGCCGGGCTCGGCCCGTGCCAGGATGGAAATCATGGCGAGAAACTGGCCGGCGCTTCGCCGGCTTGCCGCCGCGTCGACGCTCGCGCTGATCGCGTTGCCGGGCCTGAGCGGTTGTAAGAAAATGATGTTCGACTTCACCGTGAACGCCGACGACACCATTTCGGCGACGACCATAATCGCCTGCGAGGATTCGATCCTGGAACAGGCGGCCCAGGACGAGGGCCAGACAGTTGAAGAGTTCTTGGCGGCGTCCGGATTTGAGGAACGGCTGGCGGCGGCGCCCGGCCTGGCCGAACAGTTCACCGTCGATGACTACGCCGCGGACGGCCACACCGGCTGGATCATCGCCGGCGTCGAACCGCAACCGCTTGGCGCCTTGGCCCCGCCTGGCCTAATCGGCCAGCAGCCCACCTTGGACTTGCGCCGCGAGGGCGACGAGTTCATCTTGTCCGGCGTGATCGACATGGCCGGCTTCACCGCCGGCGCCGCCGCCTTCACCGGCGGCGACCCCGAGGCCGAGCAGATGCTGGCCGAACTCGACATTCGCTGGGTCTTCGCCTTCCCCGGCACGGTCAAATCCGCCAACG
>JAITKC010000327.1 GCA_031278665.1 Bifidobacteriaceae bacterium
CGACGCCCTCGCCCCAGCCGAGCACGCAGCCGACCCATTCGTGGCCGGGCGTCAGGGGACGGGTGGACTGGCCGGTTTCGAAGTAGACCATCGATCCGTCGAGGAGTTCCAGGTCCGTCCCGCAGATTCCGACCCGAAGCGGGGCGATCAGAACCCACCCGGCCGGCGGCCGCGGAATCTCGCACGTCTCGATGTTCCAGCGGCTTGGACCCGTGATGCTAACTCTTTTCACTTTCGACACCAGAGCCTTTCGCCGCTAGCCGGACGGCGCCGCGACGCGGGCCGCGGACAGACCGCGCTGTCGCCTGGGTCCGCTTTGCCGCGGTCGCGAGCTTGGGCCACGCCGCTCACCCTTTCGCAGTCCTCACGCCTATGTGATCATCAACCGCTGGCGCCGGAGAACTCCTTGGCGCCCCGAGATGAATATGCAAGACTATACAAGTACGGTCCGCTCTTGGCAACCCGACGCGGCGACGGGCGCCGTCCCCGGGGACCCCTAGGTGGAGTCCGCTACGGACGAGAGGAACAGATCTGATGCCAAACGCTCTCGACGGGGTTTTCATCCCCTGCGTGACTCCCTTCGATCCGGCCGGACAAGTCCGATTCGACTGGTTTGAGCGCAATCTGTCGGCTTGGAACCTGACCGGTGTCAGGGGATATATGGTGCTCGGCTCAAATGGCGAATTCCGGTCGTTGTCCGACCCGGAGTCGATCGCGGTCGTCGCCAAGGCGGCCGCCGACGGACGGGACAAGACCCTGATCGTCGGGGTGGGCAGGGAATCGCTGCGCGGCACCCGGGAGTTCGTCGACTCGCTCGCGGGAATTCACGGAATCGACTTCATCGCCGTGCTGACCCCGCACTATTTCCCCAAGGCGATGACCGATCAGGCCCTGTTCGCCTTCTACACCGAGGTCGCCGAAGCCAGTCCCTGGCCGGTGCTGGTCTATGTGGCCCCCGGTTACGCCTCCGGCGTCACGCCCAGTGCGGCGCTGATCCACGACTTGGCCGACAACCCGAATATCGCCGGTGTCAAGGACACCTCGGCCTCCATGACGCTGAAATACCTCGACGCGATCGGCCGCGACCAGGACTTCGCGGTCCTGGCCGGGTCGATCGCGACGTTGGCGACTTGTTTGGTCCACGGCGGGACCGGCGGGGTGGTGTCGGTGGCGAACTTCCTGCCGAACGAGTGCGCGGCGGCCTGGCAGGCCTATCGGGACGGGCGAACCGAACAGGCTTTGCGCCTGATCAGAGCCCTGCGCCGGGTCAGCGGCGAGACCTCCGGCCCGCACGGGGTGGCCGGGGTCAAAGCCTGTATGAATATTTGCGGGTTCCACGCCGGCCTTCCCCGGGCGCCGCTTTTGGCGCTCGACGCCGCCGCCCGCCAAGTCATCGCCGACCGGCTGGCCGAGTTCGGCGCCGCCCGCTGAGCCGTCCGGCCCGGACACCTGGAACCGAGGATTCGAGATGCTTTACCTATCCATCGACATCGGCACGTCATCGGTCAAACTGGCGGTGCTGGACGCCGAACGAGTCGAATTGGCGGCCGCCTCCGAGCCATACCCGTACATCATGTCGCCCGGCTCGAAGGTCGAGATGGACCCCGAACGGGTTCTGGCGGCGATGGCCGCGGCCGCCGCCAGATTGGACCCCGACCTGCGCCAAGGCGTCGATTGCGTTTGCTACGACACCTATTCGCCGTCGCTGGTTCTGATGGACCGCTCCGGCAATCTGGTCTACCCCAACATCATCACCCACATGGACCGGCGTTCGCGGGCCCAGAGCGAGCGGATCCGCCGGGTTTTGGGGGAGGACCGGTTCCTCCAGATCACCGGGCTGGCGCCGTTCGTCGGCGGCTGCGGCCTAATCAACTTGCTTTGGATCCAGGACAATTCGCCGGACTGTCTGGCGCGCGTCCGCCAGGTCGGCCACCTGGCCGGTTTCATCCACCACCAGATGACCGGCGAATGGGTGACGGACCTGGTCAACGCCTCGATGCTGGGCGCCTACCGGACGACCGACCAGGGCGGCTGGTCGCACGAGGTGCTGGAGGCCTTTGACCTCAAGGCGGACTGGTTCGGCCCGATCGGCCTGCCCGGGGCCGAACTGGGCCGCCTGACCCGGGCGATGGCGGACCGGCTCGGCTTGCGCCAAGGGCTGGCGGTCGCGATCGGGACCAACGACATGGCGGCCGCCCAAGTCGGCGCCGGGAACTGGGTTGGCGGACGGATTATGGAGACCTCCGGCTCCAGCGACATGGTTTCGATCCTGACCGACGTCCCCAAACCCGACCCGTCCTATTACTTGCGGAACTCCGCCTTCCCCGGCACCTGGCAGATCTACGGGACGACGGCCGGGGGCTTCGCGCTTGACTGGTTCCATCAGCAGTTCGCCCGTGAAATGAGCGCCGAGGAGTTCTTCGGCCCGTATTTGGATTCGGTCTTGCGCGACCAGGCGGCGCCGGGGGCGGTCGGCTTCGAGCCCTACCTGACCGGCGACCGCCAAAGTCTGACCCAGAAAACGGGCTCTTGGCACGGTTTGACTCTGGCGGCCAGCAGAGAGGACATGCTGGCGGCGATGATCAGGTCGGGGGCGCGGGCGTTGGCCAAGATAATCGCCAAGGCGGGCGAGTTGGTGGAGTTGGATTCGACGATTCGCGTCTCCGGCGGCCTCACGTCGCAGGCGTTACTCGAGTTCAAAGCCCGCGAATTCGGCCCCTTCGCCTTCCAGAGGGTCGACAATTGCTCCGTCAAGGGAAACGTGCGGCTCGCCCAGATGGTGGCCGGGCTGATCTGATTTCAGACGCTGTGCTCAAAGGTGACGGCGACTTTGTCCCCGCGAAACAGTATTCGGGAAAACTCGAACGGCGTGCCGGATTGGTCGCGGATCGTGTCGACTAACAACAGCAGCGGATGGCCGCGGCGCGTCGCCAAGAGGCGGGCCTCGGCCGAGCCGGCGGTCACCACCTCGAGGCGTTCGATCACTTTGCTCATGTCGAGGCCGTATTCGTTGCGCAGAACCACGCAAAGCTGTTCGCCGACCAGGTCGCGCGAGTCCAGGCCGGGGGCCAGCCGCGTCGGCACGAACGAGGTGTGCAGCGAAATCGGCTCTCCGCCGGCCGACCGGCGGCGGTAAATGACGTAGACGTCATCGTCCTCGCCCAAACTGAGGGCTTCGCGGACGGCCGTGGGCGGCCGCTCTTGGCCGGCTCTGAGCAATTCGGTGGTGGTGGTGTGACCCATTTCCTCGAGTTGTTCGCGAATGCCCCGGTAGGCCGGCGAAACCGCCGCCAGTTTGGCGGGGGCCACAAAAGTGCCTTTGCCGGGGACTCTGAACAGCAGACCGGAGTTGGTCATCGAGTTCAGGACGGCCCGCGCCGTCATTCGGCTGAGCCCGTACATTCGGGTCAACTCGTTTTCGGAGGGTATTCGCTGATTCGGCCGCCATTCGCCGGAGGCGATTCGGCGCGACAAAATGTCCTCGAGTTGAACGTAAATGGGCACAGCCGATCCGCGGTCCAGAGACTGTGGGTCGGCGGTGACTTGCGTGATGGCGCTCAATGCGCTTCTTCCTTCCGTCGCCGGGACCGGGCACCCCTCCCTGCCAGGAAATTCCTTCACCAGACTATACATGTTTGCCACCAGCCGGGGCCGAACGGCGTTGCCACAACCGGAATGTACCTGTATAGTCAAGAGCGAGACTAAGCCGACCAGCGGCGGTCGAACGGCTTCAGCCGATCAGGCGACGGCCGGCCCAGGAGCGAGCAGGACTTGACATGACCCGCCTTGTAGTCACCGATCATCCCTTTAGACATGCCGAGTTGGAGCGCGCCGCCGCCCGCGACCACGGCGCCGAGTTCGCCGAATTCCATTGCGTCACGGTGGCCGAGACGATCGCGGCCGTGCGCGGCGCCGACGTGGTCTTGGTGGATTACGCCCCGATAACCGGCGACGTCTTGGCGGCGATGGCGCCCGGCGCGTCGGTCATCCGCTACGGCGTGGGCTACGACAACATCGACGTGCCCGCCGCCAAGGCCTTGGGCGTCCAAGTGGCCAACGTCACCGGCTATGGGACTGAGACGGTGGCGGACCACGCCGCGGCGGCGCTGTTCGAGTTACTGCGCCGTCTGGGGCCGCACGACCGGGCGATCCGGCGCGGCGAATACCCGCCGCCCTGGGGCTTCGGGCGGATCAAGGCGTTCGCCGACACCAGCGTCGGCTTGGTCGGGGTCGGCAAGATCGGCCGCGCCCTGGCCGAACGGATCAGGCCCTTCGGTTTCAAGCTGCGCGCGCACGACCCGCAGGCCGCGCCCGGCTCGCTGCCGGATGGGATCGAGCTGACGACATTTCAAGAGGTGTTGCGCTGCGACGCGGTTTCGCTGCACCTTCCGCTGAGCGAGCGGACCCGCCATATCGTCGGCGCCAAAGAATTGGACGCGATGGGCCCAGACGCGGTGCTGGTCAACACCTCGCGCGGCGGCTTGGTTTGCACCGCCGCCCTGGCGGCGGCGCTGAGCGAGGGGCGTGTCGGCGGGGCCGCGCTGGACGTGTTCGAAGACGAGCCGCTCCCGGCCGACTCGCCGCTGGTCGGGCTGGCGAATGTGATCCTGACGCCGCACATGGCCTTTTATTCCGAGGGTTCGATAGACAAGTTACAACGGTTGGCGGTCGATGACGCGGTTCGCGCCCTTCAGGGCAAGCCGCTGCGGTCGCCGGTCTGACCGGGCGGAGAGGAGCGCGACGTGTTGGTTGGAGAATTGAAGGCCGAACCGGTTGGAAAGGTGCGCGCCAATCTGGGCGAGGGCGCCGTCTGGGACTGGCGGCGCGGCCGGCTGCTGTTCGTCGACATACACGCCGGCCAGGTCTTCTCGTTTCGCCCGGACAGCGGCCGGATAACCGACTTCCGGCTCGGCGTCCACGTCGGCGACGTCCACCCGACTGAATCGGGGCGGCTGTTGGTGGCCCCGCGCCAAGGCGTCGGCCTGTGGCGCGACGGCTCATACCGGCCGATCGCCGAGCCGCTCGCCGAGGCGGCGCACCTGCGCGTCAACGACGGCAACGTCGACCCCAGGGGAAGGTACTTCATCGGCACGATGGCCTACGCCGAGACCCCGGGCGAGGCCGTGTTGTTCCGCCTCGACGGCGCCGACCGGCTGACGGCCGTGTTGACCGGCCTGACTATCTCGAACGGAATCGACTGGTCGCCCGATGGCCGAACGATGTATTTCGTCGACAGCCCGACCGGAGCGGTCGAGGCGATCGCCTACCGGCTGGACGACGGCAGTCTTGGCGAGCGCCGGCCGTTTGCCCGCGTCGATCCCGAGCTCGGAGCGCCCGACGGTTTGACGGTCGACGCGCGCGGCGGGGTCTGGGTGGCCGTGTTCGGCGGCGGCCGGGTGTTGCGCTTCACCCCGGACGGGCGTCTGGACGCGGTCGTGACGACGCCCGGCGCCGCGAAGGTGACCTCGTGTTGTTTCGGCGGGCCGAATCTGGACACCTTGTATATAACCACCGCGCAGTTTCTGGTCGCCGGCGCGGACCTGCCCGTTCAGCCCAACGCCGGCCGGCTGTTCGCCGCCCGGCCCGGCGTGGTCGGCAAACCGGCCAGGCTATTTCCCGACCACGGCCTCAGGCGCCGCGCACCGCGCTCGTGAAGCGCCGCTGATAGCTGATCACCTGGTTGGCAGAGGTGAACCTGGCCAGATACGACGGCTCGGCCGTCACCACCACCCGGCGCGACATGTCGGCGAACTCGGGTTCGGCCAGCAACCGGTCGATGTCGGGATAGTTGCGCGGGCCCTGCATCGAGCAGACAATCAGACGGGTGTCCGGCAGATTGGCGTTTCTCAGCAAACGCAAGTTGTGCCTGACGCCGTCTAGGCCGTCGGATCCGTCGGCGCCGGCGTAACGCCTGAGCTCCAATATGGTTTCGGCGATTTCGCGGACCTCGCCGAGGTCGCGTCGCGAATCGCGGGGCGACAGGTAGTCGGTCGCGATCAGATAATCTCTGAGTTCGGCCAACCGGTCGTCATCGCCCGCGCCGTCCGCCCGCCCGAGCAACTCGGCGATGCGCCTGGACTGGATCAAGCGGTGGCGGACAAAACTGTTGATGAAATATGGCCGGGCCTGGAGCGCGAGCCCGGTCTGATGCGGTTCGAACATCAACGTGAAGTTGACCCGGAAGCCATGTTCGCGCAACATCAGGGCCAGCCTGTGGCCGCGGAAGGCGTCGGCGGTGTTTGGCTCCCACCAGCGGTCCTCCAGGCGCCGGTCGCCGTCGAGCAACTGCGAGACGTTGTGCGGGCCGACCGGCCCGGTGTGCGGAACTTTGATCACCACGCGCCAGCGCGAGAGCATCTCGCGGAAGTGTTCGGCCTCCTCGAGCAATCTGCCCGGGTCCTGTTCGAATGGGTTGTCCAATTCGACGCTGATGTCGCAGCCGGGGCCGAGGATGCGGCCGATTTCACCGATGACCTCGTCGCGGTCCTTGAAGTGGCGGCCCACATTGGCCTCCGGATTGTTCAAGAAAAGGTCGTAGACGATCCCCGGGTTGCAGGTCAGGTTGGCGATGTAGGGGGCTATCGGCGCCACCTCATAGGGGTTGGCGCTGTCGGCCGAGTAAAGCACGGGCGTCGGGCGGAGGCAGCCGTCGGCGCCGTAGGAGATGTCGCGTCTGAGGTCGGCGGCGACGCGGCCGCCTGGGCCCAGGCGGAAGCGGACCGCGAAGCCGGCCGGCAGGCGGCCGTCTGGGACGGCGAAATAGTCGATCACCGCGCGGAACTCGTCGGTCGCCTCAAATCCGCGGCCGAATGTCGCCAACTCCCGGAAAGTGCCCGCGTCGAGGGCCAAGTCCAAGACTCGATTCAGATAGGGCTCGTGACCGGGCGCCACAGGCAATTCCAACGCTTTGGCGCAATAGGCGATTTCGGGGGTCGCGGCGCGCGAGGGGCCCCGGGGCGGCGTCATCGCCCAGCCGTCCAGGTCAGGCAAACCCATCGCCTTCGCCTCCGATCTTGAATGCACAACACTATACAGGTATAGGAAGGCAAGCGGCAACAAGGCGCGGCCGCGAACGGGCCCGGAGCGGCGCAGAACGCCAAAGGATGGCTTAGTAGGGGGACGGCGCGGACGGCGCGTCAGCCTCAGGACCGCGCGTCCTGAAGGCTTTGGCGCCCGAGCAGGCCGGGCAAGCCCCGGCGGCGACGCCCGGCCAGGGCCGTGACCAGCGCGGTCAGCGCGAAGACGAACTGAAGTCCGGCCCACGGCTCGGGCGCCAAAGCCAATAGTTGGAAGCCGCCGATGCCGCCGATCAGCCGCGCCAGCCGCCGCCACAGCCAAGCCGGCCGGGCCGGTTGCCAGCGCAACACGGTGGCGATGTCGCCCAAGGTGCGCCCGCTGGCCGCCACGCAGACCGCCTGGGCCGCGAAGGGCAGGCCGAAGGCGACCGTTTGGGCCAGTCCGGGCGGCGCCTCGAAGCGGCTGTGCTGATCGGCAAGTTGGACGGCCAGGCCGCCGACCGCCCCGAGCACCATCACGCTGACGCCGTCGGCCAACATCGCCACCAGGCGGCGTCCGGCCGTCACCGGCGCGGGCTGGCCGGGCGGCTGCGGCCTGGGCGTCAACCAGCCGCGCGGCAGGACCAACGCCGCCAGCGCCCCGAGTAGCGCCCCCGACGTGTTGGTGATCAGGTCGTCGACGTCGAACACCCGGTAGGCGCAGTCATACAGTCCCCAGTCGCCGGTCAACTGGGTGAGTTCGACCAACAGCGACAAGCCGGCGCCGGCCGCCAGCGCCGTCCCGAGGCCCCGGCTCCAGAGCAGCCGGGCGAACAGGCCGAGCGGCGCGAACAAGGCGACGTTGAGCGCCATCTGGGCGATCACCGGGTTGTGCAATAACTCGGCGGCGGACGAGTGCGGGTAGTCCAGGGCGTCGCGAATCGAGAACAGCGGCGTCAACTGGGCGCGGGCGCAGCGCAGTTGGCCCGGTTCCGGGAAGGGCGCCAGCGTGTACAGCCAGATGGCCAGAAAATAGACCAGGAAGCCGAGCCAGCCGACAACGTAGCGCAAAGTCAGGCGTCCGTAACGGCGGTAGGCCAAGGCGACGAACGGGGTGAAGACGATCAGCGCGCCGCCGAGCCCGAAGAACACGGCCAAGACGGCGGGGGTGATCGCGTCGTTCACGTCCAAGACTCTAGACCAACCCGGCCCGGCCCAGGCCGTCCGATGCCGTCCGCCCGCCGGCCGGTCAGAACAGCGACGGGCCGGCGTTGGCGGTGTAGCGCAGCGGATTGGGCCGGCAGGAGGCCTCGGTGGCGATCCGGATCTCCGGGGCGATTCGGCCCTCCGCCCGCAAGGCGAACAACTTCGGCACCACCAGGTCGCGCAAAGCGTACGGGTCGATCGTGTTGAGGTAGATCTTGGTCGCCCCCTCGAAACCGGCCAGCGTCGAGATCCGCCACTTCAACATGATCCGCCACGGCGTCGGGGCCTTGGCGTCGACCGGGCGTGTGTGCCACTCCTCATTGGTAGCGATGGCGCTGCCGGTGGCGGCGTGCAGCGAGTGCAGCAGATCGGACACGCCGCCGAGTTCGGCGGGGGAGTGGTTCCACGGATCGGGGGCCTCGGACTTGGAGAAGATCTCGACTGTCGGATAGCGGTGGCCGAAGCCGGCGAAGGCGACGGCGTGGTCGTTTTCGGCGATCACCAGGTTCTTATAGGCCGCGTAATTGACGGCCCGCTCGTTGAAGATCTCCGGGTTTTGGCGCAGCGACTCCTGGGCCAACTCGTATTGGGCGCCGTGTTCGTCGATCGCGACCAGTTGTTTGTGCAGGTGGTCGAGTGACGCGCCGGCCGGTTTGAGCCAGTTCTGGAAGACCGAGACGTAGCGGACATAGCGGTTGCGCCGGTACAGGTCGGTCATGGCGTCGATGGCGAAGCCGATGAATTGGCGGTGCTCCGCCGGGGTCAGCGTGCCCGCGCCGGCCAATTGCGAGTCGTCGAGGGCGCCGTCGACGAAGTGACGCCGGGCGACGATCACGTCGTGGCCGGAGGCCAGAAACGCCCCGGCCGCCCGGACCAGTTCGGCGGTCGCGAAGTCGCCGGACGGCGGGGCGCCCATGGCCGTCAGCTTGGCCGTCCAAACTCTCGCCAGATGGGCCCGCCCGGCCGGGCTGGCGACATAGGCCTCGGCGTGCCGGGCCAGATCGGCCGGCAACTCGTAGCCGTAATTGGCCTGCCAATAACCGAAGGAGAGGATTTCGAACAGGTTCGGGATGCGCCGGAACTCGGCCGTCGTCTGATCTAACTCATCGGCCCTCACGAGCAGGCGGACCGGCCAGGGCGCCCCTTCCGGGATGGGGGCATCGGGCCTGATCAGGCGGGCTTTCTCGGGCGGAGTGTCGGTGTGTCGACGGGGGCAGAAGACGCAGTAGGCGCCCTCGCGGGCGGGGTCGAGCGCCTCCGGCCGGCGCTCGCCGCCGCCGATCGGGCGGTTGCCGCGGCCGGCCACCGTCCACACCTCGGTGCCGGTGAAGGGGTTGAGCTGTTTGACGGTGCCGTCCTGCAAGATGTCGACGTATTCGGGTTCGCGCATCCAAGGAGCCATGGCTCAACCGTAACGGCCGGCCCGCCGTCGGCTCAAAGCCGGCCCGCCACTGGCGCTAGGTCCGGGTCCGGGTCCAGG
>JAITKC010000328.1 GCA_031278665.1 Bifidobacteriaceae bacterium
CCCTGACCGCGTCCCGCACCGCGTCCCGGACCGCTTCCCGGATCGCTTCCCGGACCGCTTCCCGGCCGGCGCCGCGCCGGGCCGCCCGGGCGCCCCGCCCGACCCGGCGGCGTCCGGGGCCGCCGACTCGCCCAAACCAGGATCCACAGTCTCTTCGTTATCCATTCCCAACCTCATCCGGGGTAATCAACACACGACCAACCGCGCCAGCACACCGGCGAGCAGGTTCCGAACTCTCTAGAGCTGACATCGCGCTCGACAACGTTCTTCCCACACCTCCTCGCCGTTGAGCCATCGTGGGCTGGTCATTTGCACTCATTGCGGGAATTAGGATAGCGGTCGCCCGACCCGCTGACAATGGTCCAGAAGGCCCTACTGGGCTCAAAAGCGCGCCGTCGCCGCAGGCCAGAGGCCCGGGCTCGAGGCGATGTCAGGTCCGCCTGGCGCTTGCCGGCGATCGCGCGGCCTCGTCGGTTCTATCCGGGGTTTGGACGAGGCGCTGCCGGAAGAAGTTTGGGCGGTCGCCTTACCGGCTGGCCGGGGCCGGTTCGCTCACCAGCCGCGCTCGCGCCATTCGTCCAGGTGGGGGCGCTCGGCGCCAAGAGTGGTCGGCGCGCCGTGGCCGGGGTGCACGATGGCGTCGTCGGGGTACAAATCGAACACGCGCTCAGTCACATCGGCCATCAGGCGGTTGAAGCGGCCCGGGTCGCGGTCGGTGTTGCCGACGCCGCCGGGGAACAGCGAGTCGCCGGTGAACAGATGGGCCGGCTGGCCGTCCTCTTGATAGGCCAGCGCGATTGAGCCGGGCGTGTGGCCCCGCAAGCCGATCACCTTGAGGGTCAGACCGGGCACGCCGACGATGTCGCCGTGTTCCAGGCCGCGGGCGATCGAGATCCCGGTCTGATTCTCAATGGCGGCGACGTCATCTTTGCCGGCCAGCGCCGCCGCGCCGGTGGCCTGGACCAACGGGGCCAAAGCCCGGATGTGGTCGCGATGGCTGTGGGTTGTGACGATCAAGCTGAGCCTGGGCGGGCCGGGCGCGTCCGAGGCCGCCAAACCAAGCAGCCGGCCGATCGCCACCGGGTCGTCGGCGGCGTCGATCAGCAGTTGGTGTCCGGTGACGCTGGAGGTCAGCAGATAGACGTTGTTGTCCATGTCGGACACCGAGGCGACGCGGACGGTTAGGACGGGCGTGGCGGCGAGCAGCGCTTCCATACCTCAGTCTTACCACGCCCGGCGGCAAGCCCCGGGTCCGGCCAGATGGTTCCGCGCGGGCCGGCTCCTGGCGGCGGCCAAGGAGATGGGGACCGGGCCAGGAGGCCGGACCGCGCGGAGGCTTAGGCGTCGCGCCGCTTGAAGGCGATGTAGGCGGGAACCAGCGCGACCACCGCCCAGGCGGCCAGGCAGGCGGCGCCGCCCCAGTAGCCGCCCAGCGCCAGGCCGGCGCCGTGCTGGCTCGGCACCGACGTCGTCATCAGCGCGCCGGCCTGCATCGGCGTGATCTCGAGGATGAACCTGACCACTTCGTTGCCGGCGCCCAGCGCCAGGATCATCGGGGCCACGAACATCAAGGCGATTCCGGCGGCGATGGCGCCGGCGCTCGACCTCAGGACGAAGCCCAGCCCAACCCCGATCAGGGCGGTCACCACCAGATAGTAAATCCCGCCGCCGGCCAGCGCCGAGGCGTGGGCCCCCAGGCCGTTGTCTTGTCCGGCGCCCTGGAGCAGGGCGACGATGCCGCCCACAGTCGCCCCCAGGGCCACGGCGGCGACCACGCCGGCGAAGACGGCGGCGATTATCACCTTGGCGGCGAAGACCCAGGTCCGCCGGGGCGCGGCGACAAGTGTCGAGCGGATCGACCCGGAGCCGTATTCGGTGGTGACGATCAGCGCGCCGAGCACCACGGCGACGATCTGGCCAAGGATTGTCAAACCGTTGTTGGCCAGTAGGACCGTGAAATCGTCCGCCCCCTGGGGGCCGGCCACGCCTTCGCGCCGGTCCATCATGGCGCCGGCGATCGGCACGCCGAAGCCGACGCTGAACACGATCAACAAGATGGCGCACCACCAGGTCGAACGCAGTGATCGAAGTTTGACCCACTCGGATTTGACGAGACCGGCGAAAGTCAGCCCGCGGCCTCGCGCGGTTTGATATCGGCGGACGGTCGCCGGCATTGCGGCTGCGGTCATTTGGCTGCTCCTTGATGGGTCGGAACGGCTGAGCGGTATTCGACAGCCGTGTCGGTCAGTTTCAGATAGGCCTCCTCCAACGAGACCGTGACAGGCGTCAGCCCGTAGACAATCCAGCCTCGCTGCGCCGCCGCCTGGCCGACGGCCTCCACCGACAGGCCCCTGATCAGCAGCGACTCCGGCCCCTCGGCTGTGACGACGACATCGGGCGAGGCCAGCGCGGCGGCGATTTGGCCGGCCTGGGGCGAGCGCAGGCGGGTCGCCAGCCCGCCTGAGGCGGCCAGCAGATCGCTGACCGAACAGGCCGCGATCAACCGGCCCCGGCCAATCACGATCAGCCGGTCGGCGGTCATCGCCATCTCCGCCATCAGATGCGAAGAGATCAGCACCGCGCGGCCCTCGGCCGCCAGGGCCTTGGCCAATTGCCTCACCCAGGCCACCCCCTCCGGGTCCAGGCCGTTGACCGGCTCGTCCAGGATCACGTTGGCGGGGTCGCCGAGTAAGGCGGCGGCGATCCCGAGCCGCTGGCCCATACCGAGCGAGTAAGTCTTGACGCGCTTGTCAATCACCGCCTCGAGACCGGTCATCGCGATGACCTGGTCGACCCGCCGACGGCCGATTCCGTGGGTGGCGGCCAATCCGGCCAGGTGGGCCCGGCCGGACCGGCTTGGGTTGGCGGATTTGGCGTCTAATAGGGCGCCGACTTCGCTGAGCGGCGCCCCGGCCTGGGTGAAAGGCCGGCCGTCGACCAGCGCCTGGCCGGCGGTCGGCCGGTCGAGTCCGACAATCATCCGCATGGTTGTGGACTTGCCGGCGCCGTTCGGTCCCAAGAACCCGGTAACCCAGCCGGGTTCGACCGTGAAGCTCAAATGATCGACGGCCAGCTTTTGGCCGAACCGTTTGGTCAATTGCTCGACCTGAATCATGGTTTCCCTTTCGCTTTACCTCTAACTGCCTCAAACACATTACGTTTGGCGAGGTCAGCGCGGCAGCGGCGAAAGGATGAATCTCAGGGACGGGCGGGTCGGCCGAACGGCTGGGGCTCTCAGCCGAAAGTATGACGGCGTTTACTAGACCGGCGTGAGCCGGCCGGCGATCGCCCGGCAGACCAGTTCGATGCCGCCGGCGGCCAGTTCTGGGAACAGCGACGGCTCGGTCAGCTCCAGTTCCAACAGCACCGGCTGGCCGTCGTCGCCTTGGACCAGATCGGCCCGGGCGTATAAGAACGGCCGCAGCGGGTCGCCCAAGGCGGCCATGGCCGCCGCGATCGCCGCCTCGGCCACGCGCAATTCGGCCTCGGCCGGCTGGTGGCCGCCTTGGAGGGTTTCGTGCTGGTAGAGCCGCCCGCCCGCGACCGGGCCGGTCAGCATCGCGTCCTTGCGCACGGCGTAGGCGTAACGCCCGTCCAGGAACACCATCGACGTCTCGCCTTTGGTGTCGACCGACGGCAGATAACGCTGAAGCATCACCGACTGGCCGGCGTCGAGCAATTTCAAGGCGTGGGCGATGGCCTGCCCGCGGGCATAAGAGTCGTTGGCGGTGTAGCGTCCGGCCCCGATCGAGCCGGCGGCGACGGCCGGCTTCAACACGAAGTCCCCCAGCGCCGGCATGCGGGTGTGCAGGCCGCGGGCGCGCAGCCGGCGTTCGGGCTCCAACCAGGTGGTCGCCACCACCGGCACGCCGCGGCGCTCGAGGTCCGCCAAATAGTGTTTGTCGGTGTTCCACTCCAACACCGCCGCCGGGTTGGCGAGCCTCGGAACGGACCGCGCCCAAGCCAAGAACTCATCCCGCCGGGGGGCGTAATCCCAGGTCGAACGGACAATCGAAAGGTCGTAGCGGTCCCAGTCGACGGCCGGGTCGTCCCACACGGCCGCCTCGGCGACAATTCCCATCGACGCCAAACGGGGCGCCAAGACGGCATCGTAGGCGTCCAGGCGGGCGAACTCACGGCAGGTGACCAAAGCGATTTGAGCCGGCTCAGACAATCGGGCTCCTCCTCAACGTCCCAGGTGCGGTGGCGGTCTTGGCGTTCGACCGCCAACCAGCATACGCATTGACACGGCGCCGATCACGACCTACTGTCAGACCAAGGAGTGCGCCTCGCTCCAATCGGCCGGATGTCTCAACCGTCGCCTCCCCAGGGCTTCGTTTCTGACCGCCACGTGGTACGGAAGACCGCCGGGCCAGCCAAGTCCGTTGGCTGTGGCCCCCGCGCAGCTTAGAACCACCCAAAGGCGGTGAGCCCTGGTGAATAACGCCACCATTCGACGACGCATCTACCTCGGCTCGGAGTTGGTCGGCTCAGTCGACCGGTTTCCCTGCTCGATCGAATTCGAGGACGATGACGACGAACGGCCCGTCTCGGCGTCCGACCTCGGATCGGCGGCGCGCCTGGCCCGCACCGCCCAGCGCGGCGTGTTGGACTACATCTGCGTCGATGACACCTTGGCCGGCAACCCGCCGTTTTCCGGCCGCCGCCGGCGCGGCCTCGACGCCGTCCGCCTGGCCACCCGTTTGGCCGGCGCGACCGAGGGAATCAACCTGATCCCGGCCGTGCGGTCGAGCCGGGTCGAGCCGTCTTCCCTGCTCGAGGCCCTGGTCGGCCTTGAGATCGCGTCTGAGGGCCGCCACGGCTGGGAATTGGAGCTGGCCGACCACCCCTCCCCGATGGCCCATTCGGCCGAGTTGCTGAGCGCCGTGGTCCACGACACCTGGTCGAATGACGAGCCTAGAACCAGGCTCGCCGCTGCGGCCCGGGCGGCCCGCCGTCAGCGCCTGGCGGCCGTCGGGTCGGCCGACGGCGCCTCCGGGTCGGCCCGGTCCGGGTCCGGCCCGCCCAGGTCCGCGTCCGGTTCGCTTGGCGCCGGCGCCTCGCCTCGACGCCGCCCGATTATGGTCATCCGGGCCGACGATCCGCAGGCCGCCGCTTTGGCCGCCGGCCGGGCCGACGTCGCCCGGATCAACGCCGCCTCGTTGGACGATGCCGCCGCCAAACGCGCCGATCTCCAGGCCGCCGCCGCCGGGGCCGGGCGGGCGCCCGAGGCGATCAAGGTCCTGGTCGACTTGACTGTGACCCTGGCCGACGAGCCATCCCACGCCGAGGCCCGCAAGGATTTGGCGGAGGCGATCATCGGCCGCCGGCTGGGCGGCGATCACGTCCGCTATGTCGGCACGCCGGCCGGCCTAGCCGAACACTGTGTCGAGTGGACCGGCCGGGGCGCCTGCGACGGCTTCACCTTCCTGCCGACCTCGTTGCCGGTCGATCTGATCATGGTGGTCGACTGCGTGACCCCGGCGCTGGCCGCCGCCAGCCACTTCCCGGCCGCCTACGGACGCGGCGCCCGCCACTCGTCCGCCCCCCGGGCCGTCCCGGCCCCGCGCCGCCGCCTTGCCGCGCCGGTCGGCGCCGCCCCCTGACCGGCCGGGCGCGGCGGTCAGCGCGGCGCCACCCCGGCTGTGAGCAGGCCGTAGGCGAAGGCGTCGGTCAGGGCCTCCCAGGAGGCCTCGATGATGTTGGCGCCCACGCCGACGGTTCGCCAAACCGCCGCGCCGTCAGTCGATTCGATCATCACGCGGGTGATCGCGTCGGTGCCGCGGGCCGAGTCGAGGATGCGCACTTTGTAGTCCACCAGGTCGATTTCGGCCAGTTCTGGATAGACCTCGCCCAGGGCCAGGCGCAGGGCGGCGTCGAGGGCGTTGACCGGGCCGTTGCCCTCGCCGGTGGCGACTAGGCGGTCGGCGCCGGCCCAGAGTTTGACCGTCGCCTCGCTGGCCGTGGGCGCCTCGGCCCCGAAACGGCCGGATCGGACGCCTTGGCCGCCTCGGCCGCCTTGGCCGGCCGGGCCGGCCGGGGCGGCGTGGCCGTTCGGGACGGTCTCGGAGATCGTCCGCCAGGACTCGACCCGGAAGTACTCGGGCGCCCCGCCCGGCAATTCGGCGCGCAACAAAAGCTCAAACGAGGCGTCGGCGGCATCGAACGTGTAACCCTCCGCCTCCAAGGCCTTGACCTTGTCCGTCACCCGTGTCAAGAGGTCGTTTTGGCCGGCCAAGTCGAACCCCAGCTCCTTGCCCTTGAGCTCGACCGAGGCCCGGCCGGCCATTTCCGAGACCAGCATTCGCATGTCGTTGCCGACCGCCACCGGATCGACGTGCTGATACAAATCGGGGTCCACCCGGATGGCGCTGGCGTGGAGCCCGGCCTTGTGGGCGAAAGCCGACGTGCCGACATAGGGCTGACGGGCGAACGGGGCGATGTTGGTGATCTCGCTGATGGCGTGGGCCACGCCGGTCAGATCGGCCAGGCGGTCGGCGCCCAGGGCGCCCCGGCCCAGTTTCAGGACCAGGTTCGGGATAATCGCCGTCAGGTCGGCGTTGCCGGTCCGCTCGCCGTAGCCGTTGATTGTGCCCTGGACGTGCATGGCGCCGGCTTCGACCGCCGCCAGCGAGTTGGCCACCGCGCAGCCGGTGTCGTTGTGGCAGTGGATTCCCAATTGCGCCGCCGAGGCCTGCCCGACTTCGGCCACTATCGCGGCGATCGACTCCGGCAACATGCCGCCGTTGGTGTCGCAGAGCACCACCACCTCGGCGCCGGCCTGGGCGGCGGCTTCGACGCAGCTAACGGCATAGGCGGGGTCGAAGCGGTAGCCGTCGAAGAAATGCTCGGCGTCCAGGAAGACCCGCCGCCCCTGGCCGACCAGGAAACCGACCGTGTCGGCGATCATGGCCAAGTTCTCCGGGCCGGCGACTTTCAGAGCCCGTTCGACGTGCCGGATGTCGGATTTGGCGACCAAAGTCACCACCGGCGTCTCGGCCTCCAGCAAGGCCAGCACCTGCGGGTCTTCGGCCGCCCGGGCGCCGGCCCGGCGGGTCGCGCCGAAAGCCGCCAGGGTGGCGTTGCGGAAAGTCACCTCTTTGGCCAGGCGGGCGAAGAACTCGGTGTCCTTGGGGATCGCGCCCGGCCAGCCGCCCTCGATGAAGTCGACGCCGAGCCGGTCCAGCAGCGCGGCGATCTGAATCTTGTCGGCCACCGACAGGTTCATGCCCTCTTGCTGGGCGCCGTCGCGCAGAGTGGTGTCGTAAAGGTGGAATGGCTTGGCCATAGTTCTCCTCGCGTCTGGCGGACAACAAAAAACCTCCCGCCGAACGGACAGGAGGTTGCGCACCAAGCGGGCTCGCCGCAAGGTGCGCTAAGTAATGATGATGACCTGGTCAGTCACGGGTTCAATGGTGCCACATCGCCGGGCCGGGGGCGAACCCCCCGGCTTGGTCGCCCGCCTCGGGCGGCGCCGGCCCGCCCGAGGCGGGCTTTGGCGCGGTGAGCCAAGGCCGCGATCCAAGCGGCGCCGGCCACGGCCAGGGCAACGGCGGCAGACCACTCGGCCAGCCCTTGGGCGCGCTCGAAGACCGCTTCCAAAGGGTCGGCCAAGCCGATGACAACGTAAAAGGCGATGAACTCGACCGCCGGCACGGCCGCCAGCGCCCACAACCCCCGGCGCCGCCCGCGCAGGGCCAGCCACGCCCCGGTTGCGAGCATCGCCGCCAGCGGCTCGCTGGCCTCCATCCAGTTCCCGGAGTGAGACTCAACCCACCGCCCCAAGCTGTCCGGCGCGTCCAACGTCAGCCGGTACAGTAGCGAACAGCCCAGCGCCAAGAAGACCTCCAAGCCGCCGAACCACCAGCGCGACAAAACCAATCGCCAGGGCCGTCCCCAGCGCCAGCCAGCGCCGCCGGGCGGCGGACTGAGGGTCTGGGGCGGCTCGGGCGGCGGCCATCAAGAC
>JAITKC010000334.1 GCA_031278665.1 Bifidobacteriaceae bacterium
GCGTCAAGCGCAACCGGATGTCGTCTTTCTCGAGGGCGGCGGCGAGCACCCGCAAACCCTCCGCCACCACCTCCGGCCCGATCCCGTCGCCGGCTATCACCGCCAGGTCGAGATCGCCCCGGCCTGACCTCATCGCGCCGCCGTCCCCTCGACGTAATCGCTGTCCGGCGTCGACACCCAGGCGAACAGTTTGCGCAGGTCGCGCCCGACGGCCTCGATCGGGTGGGCCTCCTCCTTGGCGCGCAGCGCCTTGAACTCGGGGCTGCCGGCGTCCTGGTCGGCGATGAAGCGGGCGGCGAAGGCGCCTGAGACGATGTCCCCGAGCACCTCCTTCATATGCTGTTTGACCTGGGCGTCGATAACTCTGGGCCCGGACACGTAGTCGCCGTATTCGGCGGTGTCGGAAACCGACCAGCGCTGTTTGGCGATGCCGCCCTCATACATCAAGTCGACTATCAGCTTCAGTTCGTGCAGAACTTCGAAATAGGCGATCTCCGGTTGGTAGCCGGCCTCGGTCAAAGTCTCGAAACCGGCCTCGATCAGGTGCGAGACCCCGCCGCAGAGGACGGTTTGCTCGCCGAACAGATCGGTTTCGGTCTCCTCGGTGAAAGTGGTCCGGATACCGGCCGCCCGCAGACCTCCCAACGCCTTGGCGTATGACAAAGCCAGCGGCCAAGCGCCGCCGCTGGCGTCGACTTCGACGGCGACCAGCACCGGGACTCCCCGGCCGTCGACGAATTCGCGGCGGACCAGGTGGCCGGGACCCTTCGGGGCGACCATGGCGACGTCCACGCCGGCCGGGGCCTCGATATAGCCGAAGCGGATGTTGAAGCCGTGGGCGAAGAACAGGGCGTCTCCGGGCGCCAAGTTCGGCTTGACGGCATCGGCGTAGACATGGCGCGCGACCTGGTCCGGCACCAACATCATGATCACGTCGGCCCAGGCCGCGACCTCGGCCGGGGCGCCCACGACCAGACCCTGTTCGGCCGCCTTGGGCCGCGACCTGGAGTCCTCGGCCAGGCCCACCCGGACGTCGACGCCGACATCGCGCAAGTTCAGCGCGTGGGCGTGGCCCTGCGAGCCGTAGCCGATTATGGCGACGCGGCGGTTTTGGATGATCGACAGGTCGGCGTCGTCATCGTAGAAAAGTTCTGCCATCGGGGGTTCCCCTTACTTGATCGAATAGTTTGCGGATTCTGGTTTGGTCGGCGGTTGGCTGTCGGCGGTTAGCGGGAGGCCCGCTCCAACGCCCGGTCGGTCATCGACTTGCCGCCCCGTCCTATCCCGACGGTGCCGGACTTGACCAGTTCGCGGATGCCGAACGGCTCCAACAGGGTCAGCAAGGCGTTCAGTTTCGAGTCGGTGCCGGTCGCCTCGATCACCAACGTGTCGGCCGCCACATCGACTATGTGGGCCCGGAAGAGGTCGGCGATCTGGGTGACCTGGCTCCGCTTGGGGGCGTCGGCGCCAACTTTGACCAGTAGCAGGTTGCGCTGAACCGACCCCTCGAGGCTGTCCAGCTCGACCACTTTGAGGACGTTGACGAGTTTGTTCAACTGTTTGGTGACCTGCTCCAACGGCAACTCGTCGACATCGACCACGGCGGTGATGCGGGAGATCGCCGGATGCTCGGTCGGGCCGACGGCCAGCGAGTTGATGTTGAAGCCGCGGCGCGCGAACAGCGCCGCCACCCGCGTCAGCACGCCCGGTTTGTTCTCGACCAGGACTGACAAAGTGTGCGTTGACATGGTCGCTCCTAAGAACCTTGGGCGAACTTGTCGGGCTCGAAAACCGGAGCCAGTCCGCGGGCGTATTGGATTGTGTCGTTGGGCGCCCCGCCGGCGATCATCGGCCAAACCTGGGCGTCGCGCGAGACCTGGAAGTCGATTAGCGCCGGCCGGTCGGCGACCGCCATGGCCTGTTCGATTACCCGGTCGACCTGGTCGGCGTCGGCGCAGCGCAAACCGACGCAGCCGTAGGCGTCGGCCAGTTTGACGAAATCGGGAATCATCGCGCTGTCGTCGCCGGTTTGCAGGTCGGTGTTGGAATAGCGTTCGCCGTAGAACAAGGTCTGCCACTGGCGGACCATCCCCAGCGACGAGTTGTTGATCAGCGCCACTTTCAGGGGGATGCCGTTCAGCGCGCAGGTGACCAGTTCGTGGCCGGTCATCTGGAAGCAGCCGTCGCCGTCGACCGCCCAGACTTGGCGGCCCGGGTGGGCGACCCGCGCGCCCATGGCGGCCGGCACGGCGTAACCCATTGTGCCGAGCCCGCCCGAGTTCAACAGCTGGCGCCCGTCGGAGATGTCGAGGAACTGCTGGGCCCACATTTGGTGTTGGCCCACGCCGGCGACGAAGATGGCGTCTTTGGGCGCCAGCGCCGACAGCCGCTCGATCGCGAACTGCGGCGCCAAGCGGCCGTCCGAGGGCTGGTCGTAACCCGGCGGATAAGCCTCGCGCAACCCGTTCAGGTACTCCCACCAGCGCTTGTAGTCCGGTTTGGCGGGCCAGTCGGCGGCCAGTTCGGCCAGTTCGGCCAGCACATTGGCGGCGTCGCCGACAATTGGGATCTCGACCGCGAGGTTCTTGCCGATCTCGGCCGGGTCGATGTCGGCGTGGATCAGCTTGGCTCTCGGCGCGAAGCTGGCCAGGTCGCCGGTCAGGCGGTCGTCGAAACGCGAGCCGACGGCCAGGACCAAGTCCGCGCCCTGGAGGGCGGCGACCGCCGGAACCGAGCCGTGCATGCCGCCCATTCCGAGGTTGGCCGGATGGGCGTCCGGCAAACTCCCCACGCCCATCAGGCTGACGACCACCGGCGCCCCGGACCGGTTGACCAGTCTGGCGAGGTCGGCGCGGGCCCGGTCGCCGGCCCGGATTATCCCGCCGCCCGCCAAAATGACCGGGCGTTGGGCTTGGCGCAGCCCCTCGGCCGCCTGTTTGACCTGCTTGGAGTGCGGCTTGGTGACCGGCTTGTAGCCGGGCAGCTCCATTTTGACCGGCCAGCGCCATTCGGTCGGCTCGGTCTGGGCCGATTTGGTGATGTCGACCAAAACCGGGCCGGGCCGGCCGGAGCGGGCGATGTGATACGCCGCCCAGATCGCCGGGCCGATCTCGTCCGCCCGTTTTACCAGGAACGAGTGTTTGGTCAGCGGCATAGTCGCGCCGACGATGTCGGCCTCTTGGAAGGCGTCGGTGCCGATCGCCTGGGCCGAGACTTGGCCGGTGATGGCGAGCACCGGCACCGAGTCGATATTGGCGTCGGCCAGGGCGGTGATCAGGTTGGTCGCCCCCGGCCCGGAGGTCGCCAGGCAGACCCCCACCCGCCCCGACGATGCCGCGTACCCGGTCGCGGCGTGTCCGGCGCCTTGTTCGTGGCGCACCAGGATATGGCGGATCTTCGAGGCGTAAAGCGGGTCGTAGGTCGGCAGTATGGCCCCGCCGGGAATGCCGAAGACGACCTCTACGCCGAGAGCCTCCAGAGTTTTGACGATCGCCTGGGCGCCCGTCAGGCGCTGGCCCGTTCTGCCGCCGGGGGGAGCCGGCTTTGGCTCTGTCATGACCTGTCCTTTCGCTTCGCTTGTGACAACAAAAAACCCTCCGGCCCAGCGGGCGGGAGGGTGCGCGTGGCAAACCTTGGGGCTACGCCACGCGCGGTTCTACCACAACAAGTTGTCGCACGCCCGCAAGCCTAACCCGTGGGCCGACCGCCTTGAACCGCCCGTCCACATTGTGGACGGATTTCGCCGGGGCGGGCGCCGCGAGCCAAACTGGGACGAAAGTGAAGGCATAGTCCCAGCGGGTCGGAGGTACGGTGACTGGCATGACTGCCTTAGTTGAGTTCCTGGCGAGTCAGCCTGTGCTTCTAATGTTCGTTTTAGTCGGAATCGGCTCGGCCTTGGGCGAAGTCCGGATCAAAGGCGTGGCCATCGCCGCCGCCGCCGTCTTGTTCATCGCCATCGCATTTTCGGCCTGGGGCACTTCGGCCGAGATCGCGATGCCGCTTGAGCACCTCGAAATTCTTGGCACTTTTGGACTGGTCTTGTTCACTTACACCGTCGGCGTCTTGTCCGGGTCGAACTTTTTCGCCTCGCTAAGGAGCGGCTGGCGCACGATTCTGGCGATGATTGGGCTATTGGCGGGCTGCGCCGCGATCGCCTTCGCCGGCGGAAAACTGCTTGGCCTGGACGGGGCGACCGTTGGCGGCACTTTGTCCGGAGCGGTTACCAACACCCCGATGCTAGCCGCCGTGCGGTCGGCTTCCGGCGACCCCAACGCGCCGACTATCGGTTATGCGGTGGCCTATGTGTTCGGCGTCTTGGGAATGCTCTTTTTCGCCCAAATGGCTCTGCGCCAGGCCCCGAAGGACACCGACGCGCCGGCCCCGCTGGTCTCGCGGACAATCCGGGTCGAGACCGACGCGATGCCGTCGATCGCCGGTCTGGAGGAGCGCCACGAGGGCCGCATCAAGTTCACCCGGGTGCGCCACGGCGAACACAATCCGGTGCTGGCGGCGAGCGAGGACGACGTCCTGCGCCGGGGCGACTTGGTCCAGGCCGTCGGACCGGCCGAGGCGGTCCGGGCGGTCACCCGCGAACTCGGCCACACATCTTCCCACGACCTCGTCTCGGACCGCCGCTATCTTGACTTCCGGCGCATCACAGTGTCCAACCCGCTCCTCTCCGGACGCACAATTGAGGAGCTTGACCTGGAAGAACGTTTCTCCGCCCGGATCATCCGGGTGCGCCGGGGCGACGTCGACATGTTGGCCGAGTCCAGTCTGGTCCTCCAGACCGGCGACCGGGTCCGGGTGGTGGCGGCGCGCGAGCGGATGGACGCCTTGTCCAAGTATTTCGGCGACTCGGCCCGCGGGCTGGCCGACATCAACCCGGTCGGATTCGCGATCGGCCTGGCCCTTGGGATCGGCCTCGGTCTGGTCCCCATCCCCCTCGGCGGCTTCACCTTCAAACTCGGCGCCGCCGCCGGCACTTTGCTGATCGGGCTGGTCTTCGGACGGCTGGGACGGGTCGGACCGTTCGTCACCACGATGCCGACGTCATCGTCCCAGGCGATTTCCGAACTCGGGCTGCTGATGTTTCTGTCCCAGGCCGGTGTGGCCGCCGGCACGCAAATCGCCGCCGCTTTCGCCTCCGGCGAATGGTTGAAGATCGTCTGCCTCGGCGCGCTAATCACCGTTTTCCTGGGCGCCGGCATGTACTTCGTAATGCGCCGGTTCTTCAAGATTGGCGGCACACGCCTGAGCGGCATGGAAGCCGGAGTGCAGACCCAGCCGGCGGTCTTGGCTTTCGCCAATGCGAAAACCAACGCCGATTCGCGGGTCGCCCTCGGTTACGCATTGGTCTACCCTGGCGCGATGGTCGTGAAAATCCTGCTTGGCCAGATCATGGGCCTGCTCGCCTGAATCCGTCGTTTATCATGGTCAACAGGCCGAATCACCCAAGAATAGTTAGGAACGCTGATATTTATGGCACAACGGGTAGTTGTCGAGTTGCTTGACGACATAGATCAAAGCCCCGCCACCACAACCGTCGAGTTCGGACTCGACGGAGTCAACTACAAAATCGACCTCAGCCAAGACCACGCCGCAGAGTTGCGCGCCTTCCTCGAGCCCTACGCCAAGGCCGGACGCCCCGCGGACCGCAAGCGTCCGAACGCCAAGGAATCCGCCGCCGGTCCGGGCTTCGATCCGGCGGCCGTGCGGGCCTGGGCCGACTCCAACGCCATCGCCGTCTCCAGGCGCGGCCGCGTCCCCGCCTGGGTGGTCCAGCGCTACCACGAAGCCGGTTACTGACCGGCCGGCGGCTAGTCCGACAGGTCGGGCGGGAGCCGGGGGTATTGCGGACGCTCGGGCTTGACCAGGAGGAAGACAGTCGCGACGATCAGTCCGCCGGGCACCACCGCCAGGGAGACGATCAGCGTCAGGACGGCCGCGGGCGTCATCGGGCGCCGCCTTCCGGTCGGCCGGCCGCGGCCGGGCCGGGGCGAGGGGGGTAGGCCGGATAGGGCTCGAAGGCCAGCCGGTCGCGCCGCCAGGCCAGCAGGGTCAAGATCGCGGACGCCGCCGCACAGGCCAGAATCGAACCCCAGCCGGCCAGGCCGAGTAGCGCCGGGGAGTATCGCTCGTAGGGGGCCTTCAGCAATCCCGCCACGGTGACCGCCAAAATGTAGGCCAACACCAGCGGCGAGACCGCCGAGACCAGGAAACGCCAGAGCCGAATTTGTCCTGCAGGCCGGCCATGATCTCAAACGACGAATTGGCGAAGGCGACGACCAGGCCCGGACTGGTCAGATTGGACCGGCGCTTGCGGTAGGAGGCGTAAGTCAGCATGATGCCGAAGGCGATCGACAGCGAGAAGAAGATTTGGGCGTAGGCCGCGACCCAGACCTCGACTTTGCCGAGGGCCGCGAAGTCCGGCGTGAACAGCGAGTTCAGCCCGTCGGTCTGGAGGTAGTCGGCGATCGGGATGCCGGCGGTCAGCAGCGCCACCAGGTAGGGAATCATAAAGGCGCCGCCGCCGTTCTCATAGGCCACGCCGGGGAAGCGCCAGATGTTGCCCAGGCCGACGGCCGAGCCGATGGCGGAAATTATGAAGCCGAACTGGCCGGACCACTGCTGGCGGTCCGGCCGGGTCCGGTTGGCGACGTCCTGAGCCACTCGCGGTCCTCCAAAATCAGTTCAGGCCTTTACCCGAAAATTAGTGCAAAGACAAGGGACTTTACGCCTCAAATCGGGGCGAAACGCGACCGTCCAGATGTTGAGATCGTCGCCCGAAACGGTCGCTACGCCGCCCCTGACCAGTCCCGACGCCTATGCTGATGAGGTGCGAGCAATTATCGTAAACCGACCCGGCGGCCCCGCCGCCCTGCGCCTGACCGAAACCGAAACTCCCGCGCCCGGCCCCGATCAAGTGTTGGTCAAAGTCGCCGCCGCCGGCGTCAATTTCATCGACACCTACCGCCGCTCCGGCGTCTACCGGGTGGCCTTCCCGCACATTCCCGGCTCCGAGGGCGCCGGCACGGTGGCCGCGCTCGGTCAGCGGGTCGCCGGCTTCGCCGTCGGCGACCAGGTCGCCTGGGCCAGTTCGGCGACCGGCTCGTACGCCGAATACGCGCTGGTCGACGCCGCTCGGCTGCTGCCGGCCCCGGCCGGCCTGACACTCGACGTCGCCGCCGCGCTGCCGCTACAGGGCCTCACCGCCGACTATCTGACCAGGTCGACGTATGAGCTCGGGCCCGATGACGTGGCCTTGATCTACGCCGCCGCCGGCGGGGTGGGCGGGCTCGCCACCCAAATGGCGCTGGCCGCCGGGGCCAGGGTGATCGCCGCCGTCGGATCGGCCGCCAAAATCGAAACCGTCGCCGGTCTGGGAGTGGCCCCGCACGACATCGTCAACCTCGCCGCTCTGGCGGACTTGACCCGCGACCTGCCCGCCGCTGTGCGGGAGCGAACCGGCGGCGCGGGGGCGCACGTCGCCTACGACGGCATCGGACGCGACACCTTCGCGGCCACCCTGGCGAGCCTGCGCCGGCGCGGCCTGGCCGTCCTATTCGGCGGCGCCTCCGGCCAGGTGGCGCCCTTCGATCCGCAAGAGCTGAACGCCCACGGCTCGCTTTACCTGACGCGGCCGAAACTGGACGACTATGTCGCCTCGCCGGACGAACTGCGCGAGCGCGCCGACCGCCTATTCGCCGCCGCCGCGGCCGGCCGGCTGCGCGTCGCGATCGGGCGGCGCGTGCCGCTGGCCGACGCGTCCGGCGCCCACGAATTACTCGAATCGCGCCAAAGCCAAGGTAAAATCGTGCTCTACATGTAGGCAGGAGAAACCGAAATGCGATCTTCCCCATCCAAGTCGCGGCCGCCCGGGCGGCGGCGGGCTCCGAAAGCGGCGGCGATGACGGCGGCCGCGGCCGTCCTGGCCTCCGCCCTGACCGCCTTGGCGCCGGCGGCGGCCCCGGCCCTGGCGGCGGTGCCGGCCAGCTTTTCGATCTCGGGGGCGGGCTGGGGCCACGGCGTCGGCCTGTCCCAGTACGGCGCCCAGGAAATGGCCAAGGCCGGTTACGGCGCCAACGCCATTTTGAACTTCTACTATCCCGGCGCCGCGATCGAGAACAAAACCGTCGGCAACGTCCGGGTTCAATTGACCCAGGCAGCCTCGGTGGTGGTCCGCTTCGCCGGCGCGGCCGGCGTTTTGACACCGGCCGGCGCCGCCGCGGCGACCGTCGCCAAAGGCGGCGTCGTCACTTTGACGGCGTCCGGCTCGAATGTGACGGCCAAAGGCGTCGGCGAGGCCAAAACCGCCAAACAATTCGCCCTGTCCTGGAACGGCGCCGGCGATTGCTCCGGCTATGTGACAGTCGACGGGACCAACGGCGGCTCGTCCGGCTATTGCCGCGGAACTATGACCGCCACCGCGATCGACGGCAAGGTCAATTTGATCGCCACCGTCGGCCTGGCCCGCGACTATCTCTACGGCCTGGGCGAGGTGCCGTCCTCATGGGAGCCGGCGGCGCTGCGGGCGCAGGCCGCCGCCGCCCGCACCTATGCGGCCAAACAGCCCTATAAGGCCTCCTGTGATTGCGAGGTCTACTCCGACACCCGCTCGCAGTACTACGCCGGCCGCTCGAAGGAGACCGAGACCGGCGGCTGGGGCGCCCGTTGGGTCTCGAACGTCAACGCCACGGCGCCATCGGCGACCGTCGGCAGCCTGCTGACGTCCGGCGGCGCGCCGATCACCGCCACCTACAGCGCCGCCAACGGCGGCGCCACCGAATCAGCCGCCGACATCTGGGGCGGCGCCTTCTCCTATCTGATCTCCAAGGCCGACCCCTGGTCGGTGGCGGCCGGCGTGCCGGATTCGATCAAAGCCTGGAAGGTGGCCAAGACGCAGGCCGAGATGAAGTCGATCTTCGGCCTGGCCGATGTCGCCTCCGTCGCCATAACCGCCCGCACCGCCGGCGGCAGCGCCAAG
>JAITKC010000136.1 GCA_031278665.1 Bifidobacteriaceae bacterium
GAATTGGCGCCGGCGGATTTCATCGCCTTCGCCAATCCGTCGGTGCCGCTGGCGGACGCCGCCCAGGACGTCCACGAGTTGCTGCTGGCCAATTTCATCGCCCAGACCTCGGCCTTGGCCTTCGGCAAGACCGCCGCCGAGGTCCGGGCCGAGGGCACCGCCGACTGGCTGGTTCCGGCCCGAGTGTTCACCGGCAACCGCCCCTCGACCTCGATCATGGCGCCGGCGCTGACGCCGTCCACGCTGGGCCAGTTGATCGCCCTCTACGAACACATCACCTTCGTCGAGGGCGCGGTCTGGGGAATCGACTCGTTCGACCAGTGGGGCGTCGAATTGGGCAAGGCGTTGGCCGGCCGGGTCGCCCCGGCGCTGGCCGGCGACGGACCGGCCTTCGCCGAGCTTGACGCGTCCGCCCAGGCCATGATCGAGTATTATCGGTCCGCCCGAGGCCGTTGAGCGGCCGCCGGCGCCATGGCGTCCTCATCGCCGCCAGCGACCTCGACGCCGGCGGCGGCATCGGCGGCCCCAAAGCTGTACCCGATTTCAACTACTAGGAGCGGACAATTGCATTTCGCCTACGTGATAGCCGGTTCGGAAGCGACCGGCGGAGCGGGCATCCAGGTCGATCTCAAGACTTTTCAGCAACTCGGCGTCTACGGGATGGGCGCCATAACCTGCATCGTCTCGTTCGACCCGGAGAACAACTGGGCCCACCGCTTTTGGCCGATCGACCCGGCGGTGATCGCCGCCCAATTCGAGGCCGCCACCGCCGCCCAGGACCTCGACACGGTCAAGATCGGCATGCTCGGCACGCCGGCCACAATTGACGTGGTCGCGACCGCGCTGGCCTCGAAGCCCTGGCGCCACGTCCTGGTCGACCCGGTCCTGATCTGCAAGGGCCAGGAGCCGGGCGCCGCCCTGAACACCGACAACGCGCTGCGGCAGAAGATCCTGCCGCTGGCCACCGTGGTGACGCCGAACAATTTCGAGGCCCGGACGCTGGCCGGCCTGGACCGCCTGGACACCACGGCCGACTTAGTCGAGGCGGGCCGGCGCATCCTCGCCTACGGGCCCCAAGCCGTGGTGGTCAAAGGCGGGATCGACTTCCCCGGCCCGGACGCCGTGGACGTGCTGGTCCAGCGCTCCCCTAAGGCGGCCGAGCCGTCGGTCGAGATCCTGGCGGCCCCGAAAGTGGGCCAGGAGCGGGTTTCCGGCGCCGGATGCACTTTCGCCGCCGCCATCACCGCCGAGTTGGCCAAGGGCTCTTCGGTGTCCGATGCCGTCCGCGTCGCCAAAGCCTTTGTCACCCGCGGCATCCAGGCCCGGGTCCGCGCCCACACCCCGTTCGACACCGTCTGGCAAGGCGCCTGACCGACCCCGGCCTCTCAGCCAGGCCAGGCCGGGCCGGGCGGGGGCCCGCCCGGCGGGCGGCGGTCAGGCCCGGGCGGCGGCGCGGGACGAGGACCATCGCGCCGCCAAGCGGGAACCTCCCCGGTAGATCGCGGCCTGTAGCAATAGCGCGCCCACCAGCAGCGGGAGCACCGGGAACATGTAGATGATCGGCAGTCCGACCCAGTTGTGCAGCGCCACCAGGATCTGCGCGCCCTCCGGGTCGAAGAAATAGAAGTAGTTGGCCTCCGCCGCGACGGTCGCCCGGACCGCCAGGTTGAACACGGCCATCGCGGCCACCAGGACGCCAAACGCGCCGAGGGTCTTGAACGCCTCGCGGTAGCTCGGCCGGTACAGTCCCAAGGTGGCGATCAGCGCGCCGATCACCACATTCAAGCCGTGCGAGCCGAAGAAGCCAATCGACAGCGGCGTGAACACGCCCACCCCCTGGATGCCCTCGGCCGGCGAGAAAAGGGCCAGGAATCCGGACAGGCAGCCGATGAAATAGATGAATCCGCGCAACCAGTTGACCCGGAGCGCGATCGCCGGGATCAAACCGAATGTGACCAACGAACACAATTGCAGGGGCATGTCGTAAATCACATGGGCCGGAAACGAGTTCTGCGTCAACAAACCGACCATATACAGCCCGTAGCAGGCGAGGTTGGCGCAGGCGGCGCCGATCAGCAACCGGCGCCGGCCGGCCTCGCCGAGGCGGCGTCCAATCAAGTGCGTCCCCGCCCCGAACAAGGCCAGCGCCAGGACAAACACCAACCAAGGGGCTGAGAAGACGTAAATCGGGGGATTCACAAGCGCGTCGCCTTTCGTTATGCCGAAGCGTGCCGGCCGCGCCCATTGTAGACGGCCGGCCCGTCATCACACGGGCAACCCGCGCGAGCGCTTGGAAACAAGCCGCGCCGGCTGACCGGTCAGGCGCCGTCCTCGGCCATCAGATTGCGCGTCTTGGTCATGTCCAGGGGGATGCCGGGGCCCATACTGCTGGCCAACGTTCCCTTCAGCAGATAACGGCCCTTCGACGTGGCCGGTTTGAGGCGAACCACCTCATCGAGGGCGGCGGCGTAATTCTCGACCAGCGATTTGTCGTCGAATGAGAGTCTGCCGATTATGAAATGGAGGTTCGCGTGCCGGTCGACCCGGAATTCGATTTTGCCGCCTTTGATCTCGGTGACGGCTTTGGCCACGTCCATGGTGACGGTGCCGGTCTTCGGGTTCGGCATCAGGCCGCGCGGGCCGAGCACCCGGCCGAGCCGGCCGACTTTGCCCATCAAATCGGGTGTGGCCACGGCGGCGTCGAAATCGGTGTAACCGCCCGCCACTTTCTCAATCAATTCGTCGCCGCCGACCTCGTCGGCGCCGGCTTCGATGGCTTGATTGGCTTTCTCGCCCACGGCGAAGACCACGACCCGAGCGGTCTTGCCGGTGCCATGCGGCAAATTGACGGTGCCGCGGACCATTTGATCCGCTTTGCGCGGGTCGACGCCCAGGCGCAGGGCCACTTCGACGGCTTCGTCGAATTTGACGGTCGCCACTTTCTTGGCCAGCCGCACGGCGGCCAGCGGCGAATAGCGTTCGGTTCGGTCGACCAGGAGGGCGGCCTTCTTATATCCCTTAGAGCGCTGAGTCATCTGCTTTTCCTTTGCTTTCGCAGTTGTTTACGGCAGTCGTGGTGCGGGCCAGCGCGGCCCTCCCACAGCTTGGGGTCAATCGGTTACGGTCACGCCCATCGACCGGGCGGTCCCGGCGATGATCAGCGCCGCGCCTTCGATGTCGTTGGCGTTCAGGTCCGGCATTTTGGCTTGGGCGATCTCGCGCACCTGCGCGCGGGTGATCGAGCCGACTTTGGCGGTGTGCGGGGTGGGCGATCCCTTGTCCAGTCCAGCCGCCTTCTTGATCATTTCCGCCGCCGGCGACGTCTTCAGCACAAAGCTGAAGGACCGGTCCTCGTAGACGGTCAATTCGACCGGCACCACGTTGCCGCGCTGGGATTCGGTGGCGGCGTTATAAGACTTGCAGAACTCCATTATGTTGACGCCGTGGGCGCCCAGGGCCGGGCCGATCGGCGGCGCCGGATTGGCTTGCCCGGCCTGGATCTGAAGTTTCAGAATGGCCGCGACTTTCTTCTTAGGAGGCATTTCGGGTCCTTATTCGTTTTGGGTCACAAGATGTCCGATGCCGGTCGGTTCGGCGCCCCTCGGGGCCCCGCCTAGGCTTCGGGCGGTTTTCGGCCTCAGCGTTGTTTGGCAACTTGGCTGAAGCTCAGTTCGACGGGGGTTTCCCCGCCGAAGATCGACACCAGCACCTTCAGTTTGCCGGTCTTGGCGTTGACCTCCGAAATCGTGGCGGCCAAAGTCTCAAACGGCCCGTCGGTGATGGTGACGTTCTCGCCCACCGCGAAGTCGCCGACCGGAACCGCGGCCGAGCGCGAGCCGACCGGGATGCCGTCTGGGCCGACCGCATCGTGCGTCTTGACCTGCGGGGCCAGCATCGAAACGACTTCGTCCAAAGTCAACGGCACCGGCTGATGGGTGTGTCCGACGAATCCCGTCACGCCGGGGGTGTGGCGGACGGCGCCCCAGGAGTCGTCGTTCAAGTCCATGCGGACCAGCACGTAGCCGGGGATGCGCACCCGCTTGACCACCTTCGGCTGGGAGTTCTTGATCTCGGTGACCTCTTCCATCGGCACCCGGACCTCGAAGACCGAATCCTCTTGGTTGAGCGAGACCACCCTGGTCTCCAAGTTGTGCTTGACCCGGTTCTCCTGGCCGGCATAGGAGTGGACAACGTACCAATCGCCTGATTGGCCGGCCAGTTCCCGGCGCAACTCGTCCACCGGATCGACGGCCGCCGGCTCGTCGGAGCCGGCGGCGGCTTCGGCCGACCCGTCGGCGTCGGCCGCGGGTTCGGCCGGCTCGCCGGCCGACTCGGCGCCGTCGGCTAGAGCGTCCTGGCCGCTCGCGGGCTGGTCCAGCCCGGCGGCATCGGCCGGCTCGGCGCCGGCCATTTCGTCAACCACTTCTGATTCCCCTGCTTCCGCTCTCGCCTGACCGCCCGGACTAGCCGAACACCGCCATCACGCCCGCGTTGATCAAGTAGTCGATCCCGAAGATGAACGCCATAACGATCAGCACAAACACCATCACCACGGACGAATAGGTCATCAACTCCTGGCGGGTGGGGCGAACCACCTTCTTCAACTCGGCGATCACCTGGCGGACGAATCGGACCAACCTGGCGACAAGGCCGAGTCGATCCTCGGTTGCTCCGGCGGCTTTGGCCATGATTTCCTTCCGATGTGTTGGTCTTGAATCCGGTTCGCGCGAGCCGCCAAGGCCCCGCTCAAACCTTCAGCTCGCAGGGCAGGCGGGACTCGAACCCACAGCCGCCGGTTTTGGAGACCGGTGCGCTACCAATTGCGCCACTGCCCTAGACGCCAGCCGCCCAGTGTATGCGATGCGAGCCGCAATGGCCAGCCGACCGACAGCGCCGCAATTAACGGTACCCCTTCGCGGCCGCCCCGCCGCGCGGCGGCCCCGGATACGGCGGACGGGCCGAGCGGATTGAGATCGCCGGCGCCGGCCCCAGGGCGCGAGGCGCGTGGAATGATTGAGGGCGTGACCAAACCGCGCGCGCGCATATCGAAGCGGATCGCCGCCATCGAACCGTCTGCCACATTGGCGGTGGACGCCAAGGCCAAGGCCCTCAAAGCCGAGGGCAAGGCGGTGATCGGGTTCGGCGCCGGCGAACCGGACTTCCCGACCCCCGACTACATTGTCGAGGCCGCGATCGCCGCCGCCCGCGACCCGGCCAACCACCGCTACACGCCGGCGGCCGGACTGCCCGAACTGCGCCACGCCATAGCCGACAAGACGATGCGCGACTCCGGGCTCGGCGTCGACTGGAGCCAGGTGCTGGTCACCAACGGCGGCAAACAAGCCGTCTACCAGGCTTTCGCCGCCCTGCTCGACCCGGGTGACGAGGCCCTGCTGCCAGCCCCCTACTGGACCACATATCCCGAGGCGATCAAACTGGCGGGCGGGCGGCCGGTGCCGGTGTTCGCCGGGCCGCAAGCCGAATACAAGGTCACGGTCGACCAACTCGACCGGGCCAAGACCGACAAAACCAAACTGCTGGTGTTCGTCTCGCCGTCGAACCCGACCGGGGCCGTCTACACGGCATCGGAAACCCAAGCGATCGGGCGCTGGGCGCTTGACAACGGCGTCTGGGTGGTGACCGACGAGATCTACGAACACCTGGTCTACGACGGCATCGCCTTCACATCGATCGTCGCGGCCACCCCGGAACTGGCCGACCAAGCGGTGATCCTCAACGGCGTGGCCAAAACCTACGCCATGACCGGCTGGCGGGTCGGCTGGATGATCGGCCCGCCGGACGTGGTCAAGGCGGCGGCGAACTTGCAGTCGCATCTGACCTCGAACGTCGCCAACGTCTCGCAGCGGGCCGCCCTGGCCGCCGTCAGCGGACCGCTTGACGCCGCCTTCGCCATGCGCCAGGCCTTCGACCGGCGCAGACGCGCGATGGTCGAAATGCTCCGGGCGATCGACGGGGTCTATTGCCCGATGCCGCGCGGCGCCTTTTACGCTTATCCGTCGGTTCAGGGTTTACTCGGCAAGACGCTCAGGGGCGCCCGCCCGATGACGTCTTCCCAGTTGGCCTCGCTGATTCTGGACGAGGCCGAGGTGGCGGTGGTGCCGGGCGAGGCCTTCGGGCCTTCCGGCTATTTGCGGCTGTCCTGCGCCCTCGGCGACGCCGATCTGGCCGAGGGCGTGGGCCGGATCCAAGAGCTGTTGGGCGAGGCCCGCTGAGCCCCCCGGCCGCCGCCGGACCGGGCGGAGTCCCGGCCGTCACAAGGCGATTCTCATCTTTCGGACTCGGTTGTCCAAACATTGAGACGCCATGCCTCGGTTTTGCTATTCCCGCTCGTAGAGGTTCTACTTTAAGTGCCGCCCTGAGTTTTGGCGGTATGGTCGGCCGTTTGTTGACACCGCAAGCCCGCCGACCAACCACTCGGGATTGGGG
>JAITKC010000037.1 GCA_031278665.1 Bifidobacteriaceae bacterium
GGCACGCCGCGGCTGTCGAACGGCTGCTGAGCCAGGCGGGCGGCAGCAGCCGGCTGGTCACCGACGCCCACATCGCCGCGCTCGCGCTCGAGAACCAGGCCGATGTCGTCACCTGGGACTCCGATTTCGCGCTCTTCCCCGGGGTCAAATGGCACTGCCCCGTAGCGCCCGGCAACCGAGATGAAGACACGACCGAAGCTGGCTCGCTGGCGTAGCCGGCGCCCCGGATCGCCCAATCCCTTGCGCTCAGCCCGCGGGCGGCGGCGGACTGGTCGCCGCCAGGGCCAGGTCGACTAAGCGGCCAAGGTCGCCGCGCATGTCGACTTCGGGGTTGAACAGCCACTGGATCTGCAGTCCGTCGGCGGCCGCGATCAACACGCGGGCCAGCCAGTCGGCGCTCTCCGGGGCGAGGCCCTTGGCCTTGCGCAAGCCCGCTGCCAGGCCAGCCGCGAAGCGGGCGTAGCGCTCGCGCATGTAGGCGTGGCCGGGATGGGACGCCGCGACGGCGGCCACGGCCTGCTCCAAGAACAGCTTGACCAGTCCGGGGGTCGAGGCGTTGTGGGCGATCATCTCCCCGATTCGGTGGAAGTCGTCCGGCTCGAGGGGTTCCTCGTCGCGGCGGAAGCGGTCGGCCTCGTCGCGGGCGCGGACGATCTCCCAGAACAGTTCTTCGCGGCTGCCGAAGTGGTAGAGCAGGGCGGATTCGGCCAGGTCGAGGCGCTGGGCGATGGCTTTGAGGGTTGGGCCGCCGGCGTCGGCCTGGGCGTATTCGGCCAGCGCGGCCGCCAGGATTTCGGCCCGGCGGGCGCCGGATTTCCGGTACGGGCCGCGCGGCTGCGCCATCGGAACCTCCCTCGGTCGCGCCTTAGGCGTGACGCCCGGCGAAAACTGAATTATGTTAGAAGTTGAGCTAAGTTCAAGTCTACCAAGCAGGTGCCCGATGCCGTCCCGCCAGCCATTCCCCCGGGCCCCGCCTCGGGGTCCCGGCGGCGGATGCGATCTCCGGTCGCGACCGGGACGCAGATGCCTGGCGCAGACGGCCTGGACCTGGGATGATGACGGCGCGCCCGGAGCCTGGCGGCGCGGCGGCTCGAACTAGGAGAGGACCGGCTTCGACATGAGGATTGACGAATTTCGGGAGTTGTTGCGCCATTACGACGCGGACAGGTTGCGGGAGATCGCGGCGGAACTCTACAAGGCGCTCCCGAAGGACAAGAAGACCCCGGAATTGGACAAGACGCTGCGCGCTTTCACCAAGGGGAGCAAGCTGGTCGCGCCGAGGGCCGCGGTCGTGGACTTCGACGAGCTCGCGGCCCAAGTCGAGGAGTTCCTTGAGAACGCCAATGAGGGCCTGTACTTCCAGCCCAACCGGGTCATTCCAAAAGCCCGGCGCACCAAGTGGCGATTCGAGGCGCGGCGTCTGATCAAAGGGCTGATCGCCGCCCGCGGCGAGGACTCGGAGGCGGCCGCCCAGCTTCTGTTGCAGGTCTACAACATGCTCAGCCACGCCTGCGCCGTCTACATTTTCCCGACCGACAGCCCGTTCTCGGCCGTCGGATACCGGCAGTCGGAACTGCTCGGCCTGGCGCTCGAGAAGCTCCTGTCCCTCGGAGTGACGCCCGAGAGCGCCGAACTTGCCGTCTGCACAACGCTGGCCAGCTACGAGGACCGCGAAACCTGGCACCTGTCTTTGCTGGACAGCCTTGTGGGCGCCTTGAAGACAAACCCCGCCAAAGAGGCGGCGCGCGAGGTGGCCAAGGGGTTCCCCCAGGCCTATGAAAGATACCGCCAGTCAAGGCGTCTTTTCCGGTTGGCAAACGACGGGTGGACCCTCAAGGGCAATCGCGACCGCGCGGTTGAGTTGTACCTGATGCTCAGCCTCGCCCTGAGCGAACCGGACCAGGGAATCGCCTATTACCGCCGCCATTACAAGGGTCCCCACGCCGAAGGCAAGCTCTACATTTTGCTCAGCCACTTCCTGAACGACCCGGACCTTTCGGACTATTGGATCCGCGAATACGAGTCGGCGGTGGCGGCCGGAACCAAACCGCGCGATTCGATCCGCCAGGAATACGCCGCCCGCCTGTCCGCCCGGCCGAACCCGGCGTAGCCCCGACCGCCTCCGAGCCCGCGTCCGGCGACCACCGACCGTAGCCGTAGACTTCGGCGTCGGCGCGGCCGGCCGGCAAGGCCGGGATCGGCCGGGTCGGGTGTCCAGAAGTGACCGCACGTCGGCGCCGGGGGGGTCGTCGACCAGGTGCGCGTACAACCGGCGGCGCCCGGGCCCGGCCGCCATCCCGGCCGCCGCCGCTTAACACAACGCACGGGTTGCCGAAGTCCAAGCGTTTCTGCTGGTGGGAACGGTGAGCTGACTAATCATCCCATGAATCTGAGGTAGACTTGGAGAGGTCCCCACGAGGGGTCGGAGTTCCCACTTCTACACCAAGGAAACGGGTGATGGCGTGTTTCAGGTAGTCATTCACGGTCGCGGCGGCCAAGGTGTGGTCACGGCCTCCGAGTTGTTGGCCCGGTCCGGCTTCGCCGCCGGCCAACAGGTTCAGGCCATCCCCAGTTTCGGGTCGGAGCGCATGGGCGCGCCGGTGGTGGCTTACACAAGGTTCTCCGACCACAAGATTCTGACCCGCGAGCCGATTCTCAACCCGGACGCGGTGATCGTCCAAGACCCCACTCTGCTGCGAACTATGAACGTCTTCGAAGGCCTCGAACCGGGCGGCTGGGCGGTGGTCAACACGCGCGAGTCCCCGAACGAGGTCCGCCAGGCCTGCCCCGGCGCCCCCGCCGAAACCGGGCGCCTGGCGACCGTCCCGGCCGACGACATCGTGCGCGAATACCTTGGCCGGCCAATCCCCTCGGCCGCGCTGCTCGGCGCCTTCGCGGGCCTGACCGGGCGAATCACCCTCGAGGCCCTGGCCGAATCGATCAGGCGCCTGTTCAAGGGCAAAGTCGCCGCGGGCAATATCAACTCGGCCAACGTCGCCTACCAGTGGGTGGTGGACCACCGGGGCCAAGAGGACCAAGGCGCGCCCGGCGGCATCGACCCGGTCGACGTCGAGCGGCCCTCGACCTCCGAACTGCCCATCGCGGTGGCCGGCGTGCCGGAGATGACCAATGCTTGAGTTGCTGGAGGGCTCCCAGGCGGTGGCCAAAGCGGTGGCGCTGACCCGCCCGGATGTCGTCTGCGCCTACCCGATCTCGCCCCAGACCCACATTGTCGAGGCCCTGTCGGCGATGGTCCGCGACGGCAGGCTGAAGAACTGCGAGTACATCAACGTCGAATCGGAGTTCGCCGCCATGTCGGTGTCGATCGGCGCCAGCGCCGCCGGCGGCCGCGTCTACACCGCCACCGCCTCGCAGGGCTTGCTCTACATGGCCGAGGCGGTCTACAACGCCGCCGGCCTGAAACTGCCGATCGTCATGACGGTGGCGAACCGGGCCATCGGCGCGCCGATCAACATCTGGAACGACCAGTCCGACTCGTTGTCGCAGCGCGACTCGGGCTGGCTCCAACTGTTCGCCGTGGACAACCAGGAGGCGATCGACCTACACGTCATCGCCTACAAAATCGCCGAGGAGCTGTCTCTGCCGGTGATGGTCTGCATGGACGGGTTCGTGCTGACCCACGCCTCAGACGTGGTCGAGTTGCCGACCCGGGACCAGGTCGACCAGTTCTTGCCGCCGATCGTCCCATTGGAGAAGCTCGACCTGAACAACCCCCGGTCGATGGGCATGATGGCGGGCCCGGACGTGTTCACGGAGACCAAGTACCTGGCCCATCAGACCATGATTCAAGCGCACAAGGTGATCGCGCGGGCGGCCGGCGACTTCGCCCGGACCGTGGGGCGCGAAGCCTGGCGGCCGGTCCGGGTCTGGGGCCCCGACCAGGAGGACCGCCCCGCCCGCCAAGGCGAGATCGCCGTAATCGGCATGGGCTCGGTGATGGGCACCACCCAGGCGACCGCCATCCACCTGTGGGAACAAGGCGTCAAGACCAGGTTGATCACGCTCGGCTCCTACCGGCCGTTCCCGGCCCGGACGGTGCGCGAGGCGATCGGCTCGGCCGACCGGGTGGTGGTCCTGGACCGGGCGCTGATGGTCGGAGTTGGCGGGGTGCTGTCCGCCGACGTCCGCCGGTCGATGGCGCGCATGGGCATACCAATGCATTCGGTCGTGGCCGGGCTGGGCGGGCGTTCGATTACCGAACGCTCGCTCGCCAAGACGCTCCGCCAAGCCCGCGCCGGCGAGTTGGGCGAACTCGAGTTCATGGACCTCAAACAAGATTTGCTGTCCGATGCCGCCGCCGCGGTCCCCGCCCCTCCGCCGGTCGGCCGGGTGGCCGGCTCGGCTGGCCGGGCGACCGCGGGCGGCGGCGCGCCGGCGCCGCTTGCCAACGCGCCGGCGGACCAGGGCGACCCGGCGGCATCGGGCAAAGGAGGGCGCTGATCGTGGCCAAAGTCCATATCCCGTTTATGCAAACCGGGGCGCTGGCGGTGGGCGGGCGCCTGCTGGAGGAGGACGAGCGATCGGTCCAAGCCTGGCAGGACCGGCCTTCGACGCTGACCCGCGGCCACCGCGCCTGCCAGGGCTGCGCCGAGGCGCTGGCCGCGCGCTGGGTGCTGGACACCGCCATGGAGGTGACCGGCGGCAAGCTGATGGTCGCCAACGCCACCGGCTGCCTCGAGGTCTTCTCGACCCTTTACCCGGAGTCGGCCTGGCGGGTGCCGTGGATTCACTCGCTGTTCGCCAACGCCGCCTCGGTCGCCACCGGGATCGCCGCCACCAATCACGCCAAGGGCCGCGACGACATCCGGGTGATCGCCCAGGGCGGCGACGGCGGCACCGCCGACATCGGCATGGCCTGCCTCAGCGGCATGTTTGAGCGCAATGACGACGTGCTTTACGTCTGCTACGACAA
>JAITKC010000071.1 GCA_031278665.1 Bifidobacteriaceae bacterium
GGACGGCGACGTGACCTATTACGCCCAGGAGAACCTGGGCGTCACGGTGTTCACGCCGTCCGGCGCCCTGGTCCCGGTCATACCGGACGCCGGATCGCTTGGGCTGGTCGGCTTGGCGCGGGCGATCGCGGCCGTCAAGGCCAAGGCGGCCGGCGGCGCGCTGGCGCCGGCCGACCTGGCGGCGGGGACTTTCACCCTGACCGCGCCGGCCGGCCCGGAGTTGTTACTCGACTTCCCGATTATCGACGCGCCCCAAGTGGCGGTGCTTTCGGTGGGCGCGGTCACGCGCCGCCCGGTCGTCGTCGGCGAGGGTATCGCCGTGCGCTCGACCAGCTATCTGGCGCTGTCTTACGACTCGCGGCTGATCACGCCGTCCGACGCGGCCAAGTTCTTGGCGGCGGTCAAGACCCGCCTTGAGACCGGCGGATTCGAGGCCGAACTCGGGCTCTGATCGCCGCGTTGGGGGTAGGGTTGACTATTGCCCGCCTAGTTCGCCCAGTTTTGTAGGAGCCCCCAGATGCCTGCCAATCACATCAAGCCATTGTCCCCTGCCTCCAAACGGCGTTCGAGCAGCCGCCTGGCGGCGGCCTGCGCCGCCGTCGTGGCCGTCGGCGCGGCCGGGCTGACCAGCGCGCCCTCGTCGCTGGCGGCGCCCACGCCGGTCGCCCAGACTATCACCGTGTCGATCGCCGCCGGCGACCAAGACGCCATGGCCAATTCCCAACAGGTCGACTTGACCAGCAGCGGCCTGTATTTGCACGGCGCCTATTCGAGTTCGCGAACCTATGAGAACTACCTTCGCTTCAGCGGCGTCGACTTGCCGGCCGACGCGGCCATCGCCTCCGCCCACGTCACCTTCACAATGCGCGACTCGGCCTCGGCCGCCTCCACCTTCGCGGTGGCGGCCGAGACGTCCGCCGCCGCGCCTTTGACATCTTCGGCGTCGTCTTTCACGTCCCGCCAATTCTCCTCGCCGGCCGTCGAATGGCAGGCCCAACCGGCCTCATCCGGCCAGACGGTCGACAGCGCCGACCTCGCCCAATTGATCGAGGCCGCCCGCCTGGCGGATCCGCAGCGCAGCGACTATGTGCTCAAATTTACCGGCCTGACGCCATCGGCCCGATATATCGCCCGGTCCTATAACGGCTCCGCCGCGGCGGCCCCCAAACTGACGATCGCCTACACGTCGCAAACCGGTCGGCTCGAAACAGCGGTCGGCGCCACGGACAACGACGCCGAAGAATACGGCGCCGGCCAGTCGATCAGCCTTGAAAGCTCGATGAACATTGGCGGCTACCAATCGAATTCGCTGACCGCGTCCTCCAAACAGATTTCCGGCTTCCGCTTCCCGGCTGTCGAACTGCCGGCCTTGGCCGAGATCGACGACGCCTATATCGAGTTCACAGTTCAGTCGACCGGATCTTCGGGGCGTTCGAGTCAGATCGTCGTCAAAGGCGAGTTGGGCGACCCGGCGGCGTACACCTCGGCCAGCCGCGCGATTAGCGCCCGGCCTTACGGCGACCAGACGGTGACCTACACCCAGCCCTCGTTCACCAAGACCGGCGAAAAAGTCCGCACCCCCAACCTGGCCCGCCTAATCGACGAAAACCGGATCCTCGGCTGGCGCCCCGGCCAAGCCTTGGCTTTCGTCTTCGACGGCACGGACAACATCGGCGCGGTCTATCCGGGCGGAAACGCGGCCGGGCAGGCCCGCTTGACGATCGTCTACCACATCGGCGACGGCCCCGCCATCGACGGCGTCACCGCCCGGGTGACCTGCGGGGTGACGCCGCCCGCCGGCGTCTACGCGGCCGCCCAGACGGCCGTCGTAAGCTGTGACGGCCCAGCCGCCGTGACTTACACGCTCGACGGCTCCGAGCCCGGCCCCGGCCTGGGCCTGACCTATGACGGGCCGATCGCGATCGAGCCCGGCCGGACCCAGTTGAAGATTTACGCCGTCGGCGGCCTGCGCGACGCCGGCGTGCAAACGCACAACTACATAGTCGGATCGGCCGGACAGGCCACGACCGTCGAAACCGCCATCGCCGGCGGCGACGACGACGCCCTCGCCAATTCCACCAGAGCCGACTTGGCGACGACCTCGCTGTCGCTGCACTCGCAGCACAGCTCCTCGCTCAACTACGACACCTACCTGCGCTTCACCGGTCTGGACTTGCCCGCCGACGCCGTGATCGCCTCGGCCGCGCTGGTGTTCACCGCCAGCGCCGCGGCGCCGGCCGACGGCCAGATCGCGGTGTCCGGCGAGACCTCGGCCCGAGGCGGTTTCGCCACCGCCCCCGGCTCGTTCGCCGGACGCGAGTGGACCCAGCCGATCACGCTGACCGCGCCGAAACTGGCCAGCGGCCAGGTCTACACGGCCGACGGCCTTGGCCCCATCGTCGCCCAGCAGCTATCCGCCAACGCCGCGCGCGCCGACTGGGTATTCAAGATCCACGGCCTGACCCCCACCCAAGCCTTGTCGGTGCGCTCTCACAACGGCTCGGCCTCGGCCGCGCCGAAACTTAGGGTCAGTTATTACTCCAACTACTCCGACACCACAGTGGCGGTGTCGGACAACTCCGACGACGCCGAGGAGTTGGGCGCGGCCGGCTCGATCGAGCGCTCCGGCGCGATCCAACTGGGCGGCTACCGCACGTCGACGACATCGGCCACCACCCGCGACGTGGCGGCCTTCCGGTTCGCCGCCGTGGCGATCCCGGACTCGGCCACGCTAGTCGACGCCTATATCGAGTTCACCACCCAGGCGGACGGCCCGGCCGGGCGGACCGCGAACCTGACAATCAACGCCGAACTCGGCGACGCCGGCGCCTACCCGACCGCCGCCGGCGCCATCACCGGCCGGACCTACTCGCTTGGCCAGGTGGACTGGCAGGTCGAGGCGTTCCGGCAGTCCCGCGCGACCGCGCGCACGCCGAACCTGAAGAACCTGATCGACGAGGCCCGCCTGAGCGGCTGGACCAGCGGGCAAGCCCTGGCCTTCAAGATCGACGGCGACGGCTTCATCGGCTCGGTTTACTCCGGGCCGGGTTCTGACGCCGCCAGACTGCGCGTCGAGTACCGCTTCGACGGCGCCGGGGCCTGGGAGAACGTCATCACCGACCCGACCCAGATCGAAGACGTCCACATCAACGAGCTGTCGACCTCCGGGACGGCCGCGAACGAGGACGACTGGGCCGAGTTGTACAACGACTCGGACAGTTTCGCCTGGCTGGGACCGCAGATCCGGCTCTGGCGGGACGGCGCGAGCAAAGGCGACACTTTCAACTTCGCCGGGCTGTTGTTGCCGCCCCACTCATATGTGATCCTGTACGCCGACGAGGACACGGACAAAGGGCCGAACCACCTCAGCTTCGATTTCAAGAAAGCCGGCGAGGTCAACTTGACCGACATGAGCGCCGGCACGCCTCGAATAATCGACGCCTTCGCATACACCGAGCAGGCCTATTTGGAGACCCACGCCCGCCAGCCGGACGGCGGCGAGATCTTCTTCATGGCCGAGGACACCTACGGCCGAACCAACAACGCCCAGCCCCAGAAATATCCGATCGCCTTCAGCCACGACCGCGGCCGCTACGAGACCGGCTTCGCCTTGACAATCTCGTCGGTTC
>JAITKC010000102.1 GCA_031278665.1 Bifidobacteriaceae bacterium
GTGGTCCTCCACGACGCCCAAATCGGCCGCCACGCCCATGTCAACCGCGCCATAATCGACAAATCGGTGACCGTGGCCGAGGGCGCGACGGTTGGGATCGACCACGAGTTGGATCGCGCCCGCGGCTACGCGGTGACCGCCGGGGGCATCACCGTGGTTCCGAAGGGCGCCACGGTCGAGGCCTGATACTCTGCCGCCATGCCTGATTTCGCGCCCTTCCGGGCCCTTCGCCACGCCCCCGGCGCCGACCTCGGGGCCCTAATCGCCCCGCCTTACGACGTCCTATCCGAACAAGACATCGCCGCCCTCAAAGCCCGCCATCCGCACAACATCACCCACGTCGACGTGCCGGCCGGCGGCGATCTGTCGCTACCCGGCCAGGTCGCCGCGCCGTCCGGCGGGACCGGCGGCGACCCCTACGCCGGCGCGGCCCAGACGCTGCGCCAATGGCTGGCCGAAGGCGTGCTGGTCCAAGACGCCGCGCCCTCCTACACCATCTACCGGATGGCCTTCGCCGACCAGTCCGGCGCCGCCCGCGAACTGGTCGGGGTGCTCGGCGGCCTGGAGGTGGTCGACCAAGACGCCGGCGGCGTGCTGCCACATGAGCGCACCACCCCGAAGGCGGCCAGCGACCGGCTCGAATTGACCCGCGCCACCGAGGCGAACCTGTCGCCGGTTTGGGGCTTGTCCTTGGCCAAGGGCCTCACCGCCGCCTTGGCGGCGCCGGGCGAACCGGTCGGCGAGGTCCTGGTCGACGGCGTCGTCCACCGCGTCGAACGGGTCGCCGACCGCGACCGCATCGCCGCCATCGCCGCCATCGTGGCGGCCGACGACGTGCTGATCGCCGACGGCCATCACCGCTACGCCGTCTCGCGCGCCTGGCGCGACGAAGTCCGGGCCGCCACCGGCCGGACCGACACGGCCGCCGAACAAACCCTCGCCTTCGTCGGCGAACTGGTCGAGGACCAACTGTCGATCGAGGCCATCCACCGCCTGTATTCCGGCGTCTGCTGGGACCACCTGCGCGGCGCCCTGGCGGCCTATTTCGATTTCGAGCCGCTGGCCTCAGTCGCGCCCGCGACCTTGGGCCAGATGGTCGCCCTCGGCCGGTTGGTTCTGCTCAGCCCCGACGGCCGGGCCCTCTGGCTGATCCCGAAGCCGGGCGCCTTTGACGGCGTCCGCGCCCTCGACGGCGCCTATCTGGAGCACGCCCTGGCGCCGCTGGCCGGCGATCCGAGCGCCGCCCGCCTGCGCGTCTCCTACCAGCACGGCCTGGCCGAGGTGTTGGAGGCCGTCAAATCCCACAGCGCCGGCGTCCTGATCCGCCCGACCAGCCTGGCCGAAATCCGCCGAACCGCCCGCCAGGGCCTGTTGATGCCGCCCAAGTCGACTTTCTTCACGCCCAAGCTCCGGACCGGTTTCGTCATCCGACCGGCCGGCGCCTAACGGTTTGGCGCGGCATCGGACTTCGCGGCACGATGCCGCGCGGGCTCTCGGCCGCCGGTTTGACCCTTCCGCCCACCTCAGCCGCTATGCTGACGGAAGGTTTTCCGCCAAGTAGAACAGATAGGCCGGCTATGCACCTCCCCCGTCTCGCCCAGCGCCCACACCTCTCCAATCCGACCGCCGGGCGGCGCGCCGCGGCCGCCGCCACCGCCTGCGCCCTGGCGGTCACGGTCAGCCTGGCCGCCGCCGCCGTCAAAGCCTCGTCAAGCGACGCCGCCCAGGCGACCGGCGCGATCCCGGCCGAGTTGGCCTCCTCGGCCGCCCAGGGCTCCGCGCCGGCCCAGGAGGTGCGTTTGATCACCGGCGACGTCATCCGCCTGAACTCGGCCGGCGGCGTGGCCGGAGTCGAGCCGGGTCCGCGGACGGACGCCACCCGGCCGCGCTTCTTGACCTACACAAGGTCTGACCAAACCTATGTCTTCCCGTCCGACGTGCAGAGTCTGATCGGCCGGCAACTCGACCCGGAGTTGTTCAACGTCACCGAACTGGCCTCTTATGGGCTCGGCCGCGACGGCGCGGTGCCGGTGATCGTCCAGGCCGGTTCTGGCGCCGGCGCCGCGACGGTCGCCGAACTGGCGAAACTGGGTCTGAAGGTGACCGCCGAACTCGGCGTCGTCCCGGCCCAGGCCGGCCAGGCCGACGCCGCCACCGACTCCGGCCCAGCCGCCAGCTGGCTGCTGATCGAGGCGGCGGCCGAGCCGGAGCCGGGCGTCGAGAAGATTTGGTTGGACGGGATGACCCACGTCGAGCCGCTCGAAGGCGCCGACGGCGGGCCCGACCCGGGCTATCAGACCCCGCCTTGGATGGAGTTCATCGGCGCCGATCAGGCCAAGGCCGGCGGACTCAGCGGCGCCGGCGTCAAAGTCGCCGTCGTCGACTCGGGCGTCGACTCGAACCACCCCGACTTGGCCGGCCAGGTTGTGGCCGCCAAAGACTTCACCGACTTGGGCTCGCCGATCGACGAGAACGGCCACGGCACTTTTGTCGCCTCTGAGATCGCCGGCACCGGCGCCGCCTCGGACGGCGTCTACGCCGGCGTCGCCCCGGGCGCCAAAATCGTCAACGCCCGGGTCCTCGACGCCGACGGCTGGGGGTCCAACTCGGGCATCCT
>JAITKC010000106.1 GCA_031278665.1 Bifidobacteriaceae bacterium
AACCCCGACCAGGCCCTGGCCAGGGCCCCAGGGCCGAACGCGTCCACACCGACAGCTCCCGCGACACATCCATCGACACCGGCAATTCCTCGGCCGAAACGCGGCGAGACCGACAATCGTCGCGGCCGAACGCATCGACACCGACAATTTCTAGGCCGAAACGCATCGACACCGACAATTTCACTGGTGTTTTGAATCGAGACCGACAATTTCCCTGGCGTTTTGAATCGAGACCGACAATTGTTCTGGTCCCGAAAACAGTCGCGACGGTTTGACCTGCGACAACGCGAAAAGGCCTCCTAGAAATTGTCGGTGTCGATGCAAAAGGCCGGAAGAATTGTCGGTGTCGATGCAAAAGGCCGGAAGAATTGTCGGTGTCGATGCGTCCGACCACAACAATTGTCGGTGTCGACGACATCGTCGCGGAAATCGTCGGCCTCCACGCGGAATGGCGCCGGAGTTGTCGTTGCCGATCCGGGTCGGGGCGGGCGGCGGCTCAAAGCCGCCGGCGCTCGACACCGCCGCAAACCCGTCTTAGCCCACCCGGGACGCCGACTCGGCTCCGCCGGAACCGCCACCCCCGATAAGCCGAACCGACAAAACCGGCAACCCGCCGCGAACACCCGCCAACCCACGACTTCGCTCAAAGCCCCGCTCCCGTCCCGGGCCAAGTCCACGGCCGGCGCCGCCCGGCCCCGGGCGCGGGCCGCGCCGCCGGAGGCGGCGGCGTCAGGCCGTTTTGGCGACCGATGCCGCCGCCACGTCGGTCGGGGAGACGTCGATCCGCAGGGACACCGCCAGAGTCTCGCGCTGGATCAGCTCGGCGTGTTGGCGCACGGCCGCGACCCAGGGGGCCGGCACCGACAAGGACAGGTCGATCCGATCCGCCACATGCCGGCCGGAGGCCTTGCGCTCGTCTTGGACCAGGCGGATCATGTCGCGGGCGTAGCCCTCGGCCAACAGCGCGTCGCTGATCTTCAAGTCGAGCAGGGCGAAGCCGTTGCCGGACAGCACCGCCGCCCCGGTGCGGTCGCCGTCGCGGTCCTCGACCACCGTCCGGGTGGTGTACTCGCCCTCCAGTAACGCCACCTCGCCGTCCGGCGTGGTCACCACCACGCCGCCGCCCGCTCCAGGCGCCCAAGCCCCGGCTTTGACCGCTTTGATGACCGCCTGGACGGCCCGCCCCAATCGCGGGCCGGCGGCGCGGGCGTTGACCTCGAGGCGTGTGTAGACGCCGTGGCGGGCGGCGGCATCGTCGGAATACTCCACCAACTCCAACGCTTTGACGTTGACCTCGGCCTTGATCAGGTCCGCGAACGGGGCCAGTCGGGCCGCGTCGGCGTCGGCCACGACCAGGCGGGCGAGCGGCTGGCGGACCTTGATCCCGTGCGCTTTGCGCATCGACAGCGCCGCCGAGCAGACCTCGCGGACCCGCTCCATGACCGCCACCAGCGCCTCGTCGGCGACTAAGGCGGCGGCGTCGGGCGACCCCTCGGCCAGCGACGGCCAATCGGTCAGATGGACCGAGCGGCCGCCGGTCAGGCCCCGCCAGATCTCCTCGCTCAACATCGGCGCCAGCGGCGCGGTCAGGCGGGCGAGGGTCTCCAAGACCGTCCAGAGCACGTTGAACGCGGCCGGGTCCTCGGCCCAGAAGCGGTCCCGCGACTCGCGCACGTACCAGTTGTTCAGCGCGTCGATGAACTCCCGCACCGACTCGCAGGCCTCGGCGATGCGGTAGCGGTCGAGGTGCCCGGTCAGGTCCTCGACCAGCGAGCGCGTCCGGGCCAGAATATAGCGGTCCAACTCGCCCAGCGCCGGGTGGTCGCCGGCCTCGACCCGCCGCCCGGTTATCCCGGCCCCGCGGTTGGCGGAGTTGGCGTACAGGCCGAAGAACGACCAGGTGTTCCACAGCGGCAGCAGCACTTGGCGAACCGCGTCGCGGATCGCCTCGTCCGTCACCACCAGGTTGCCGCCGCGCAGGATCGCCCCCGACATCAAAAACCAGCGCATCGCGTCGGCGCCCTCGCGCTCGAAGACCATCCGCACGTCCGGGAAGTTGCCCTTCGACTTGGCCATTTTCAGACCGTCGTCGCCCAGCACGATGCCGTGTGTCAGGCAGGTCCGAAAGCTCGGCTTGTCGAATAGGGCCGTCGCCAGGACGTGCAGGGTGTAGAACCAGCCGCGCGTCTGGCCGATGTATTCGACTATGAAATCGCCCGGGTAATGCGACTCGAACCATTCCCGGTTCTCGAACGGGTAATGCACCTGCGCGAACGGCATCGCCCCGGACTCGAACCAGCAGTCGAGCACCTCCGAAACCCGGCGCATTGTCGCCCGGCCGCTCGGGTCGTCCGGATTGGGCCTGGTCAGCTGGTCGATCGCGGGCCGGTGCAGGTCGTCCGGGCGGACGCCGAAGTCCCGTTCCAAATCGTCGAGCGAGCCGTAGACGTCCACTCTGGGGTAGGCCGGGTCGTCCGAGACCCAGACCGGAATGGGCGAGCCCCAGTAGCGGTTGCGCGAGATCGACCAGTCGCGGGCGCCGGCCAGCCACTTGCCGAATTGGCCGTCGCGGACGTGCTCCGGCGACCATTCGATCTCCCGGTTCAGCTCCACCATGCGGTCGCGAAACCGCGTCACGGCCACGAACCAGGAGCTGACCGCGTATTGGATAAGCGGCGTGTCGCAGCGCCAACAGTGCGGGTAGGGATGGTGGTAGCTCTCCTGGCGGAGAAGCTGACCGGAGTCCTTCAGCGCCTGGGTGATCGGTTTGTTGGCTTCGAACACGCCCATGCCCTGCCAGGGCCTGACCGGCGCGGTGAAACGCCCGGCCGAATCGACTGGGTTGACCAACTCGATCCCGGCCGCGTCGGTGACGGCTTTGTCCTCCTCGCCGTAGGCTGGCGCGATGTGCACCAGGCCGGTGCCGTCCTCGGTGGTCACATAGTCGGCGGCGACCACGCGGAAGGCGCCTTTGGCGGCGTCGGAGGCGAAGAAGTCGAACAGCGGCCGGTAGCGCAGCCCGACCAGTTCGGCGCCTTTGAAGCGCCCGATGACGTCCGGCGCCTCGCCCAGTTCGCGCGCGTAGGCGGCCAGGCGGCCCTCGGCCAGCAGAATCCTCTCGCCGTCCATATTCTCCGGCGCCACCAAGACGTAGTCGACCGCCGGGTTGACCGCCAGGGCGAGGTTGGACGGCAGCGTCCAAGGGGTGGTGGTCCAGGCCAGCGCCACCGCGCCGCTCAGCCGCGCGTGGGTCGCCGCCAGCCGGTCGCCCGCCCCGCCGGCCGGCGAAGGCGAGCCGGGAGCGGACCTGGGCCCGGCGGCATCGTCGGCGTAAAGCTCAAAGCCGACTGTGACGGCGGTGTCTTGACGCTGGCGATAGACCTCGTCCATACGCGTCTCCGAGGCGCTCAACGGCGTGCCGCAGCGGAAGCAGTACCAAAGCACCTGGTGGCCCTCGTAGATCAGACCCTTGTCCCAGAGCGTCTTGAAGGCCCACATGACCGACTCCATATAGGGCAGGTCGAGGGTCTTGTAGTCGTTGGCGAAATCGACCCAGCGGGCTTGGCGCGAGACGTAGTCCTCCCACTGGTCGGTGTAGCGCAGCACGGAGGCGCGGCAAGCGGCGTTGAACTCGGCCACGCCCATGCGGTCGATCTCGGACTTGTTCTTGATGCCGAGTTCGCGTTCGGCCTCGATTTCGGCCGGCAGGCCGTGACAATCCCAGCCGAACCGGCGCTCGACCCGCCGACCGCGCATCGTCTGGTAGCGCGGCACCACATCTTTGACGTAGCCGGTCAACAGGTGGCCGTAATGCGGCAGCCCGTTGGCGAACGGCGGGCCGTCGTAAAACACGAACTCGTTGGCGCCGGGCCGGCCGTCGCGGTCGGCCGGACGCTGATCGATCGACGCCTGGAAGGTGCGGTCCTTGCCCCAGTAGGCCAGGATCTGGTGCTCCAGGGTCGGAAAACTGGCTTTGGCGGGAACGTCGGTCAATTCGGGGCGGTGCAGTGGGTAAGCCATGGCGCCGGGTCGTCCTTTTCGCAGTCGCTGATTCGTCGTCGTCGTCGAGCACGATGCCGTCCGCGCGGGTCGGCCGCGCGGGCCGGCCCCGCACCGCCCGCGCAGTCCTGTCCCGTCACGTTTCCACTGGTAAACCCTTAGCGCTGGGCTGCGTCAAGGCGGCTCGCCCGCGGCGTTGAGCGGCGCCGCCGGATCGGCGCTCGCCGACCGCATAACTCTACCGCCTTGGCCGCCGCCCCCGGCCCGGCCCGCGCCGAAGTCAGGAGCTTCACAGCGAAATCGCAGGCCAACCACATGATGCGGAGCTAAGTTCAGGCCGTGCCCAAGCCCCAGCGATCAGCCGTCGAAAGCCCAAAAATCGCCGGCGGCCTGGGGCGCGCGCTGGCGGCCGCCGGTCTGGCGGTCGCCCTGACAGCCAGCGTTTTAGGGTTTGCCGTCGCGGCCGGGTTGGAGTCCGAGGACCTGACGGCCCGCCAGCGCGCGCCCCAGGCCGGAGCCGGGGCCACGTCTGAGGCCTGGCCGGCGGCACCGACCACACCGGCCACACCGGCCACGCCGGCCAGGCCGGCCCCGCCGCGGTCCGCCGGCTCATCCGATCCGCCCTCCCCCGCCAGTTCGGCGGCGAGCGAACCTGGCGCGGCCGCGCCCGCGCTCAACACACCGCAACTCGACCCGGCCTCTGCCCTTCAGGCCGAACTGACCGCCACCGTGGCCGCGCTCGAGGCCGAGACCGGGACGAGCCTCGGCGTCGCGCTGCTGGCGGCCGGAGGCGACGCCGCCTCAACTATCAGCGCCGGGTCTTGGGTTTCCGGCCGCGCCTGGTCCACGATAAAGGTCCCAATCGCCATCGCCGCCCTTGAGGCCGGGGGATCCGACGCCGCCGCCGTCCTGGCCATCACGCAATCCGACAACGCCGCCGCTCGCGAACTGTGGAACTCGATCGGCGCCGCCGAGGCGGCCGGGGCCGCGACCGACGCGGTCCTGCGCGCCGGCGGCGATTCGGCCACAGCAGTCCAGCGGCTCCCGTTCGGCTACACGGTTTGGGACCTGACCGCCCAGGCCGGTTTTGCCGCGCACTTCCCCGCCGGCGCCGCGGCCGACCGCGTGTGGGACCTAATGGGGCAGATCGACTCGTCTCAGCGCTGGGGGCTCGGGCGGCTCGACGCCGCCCGCTTCAAGGGCGGCTGGAGCCCCGACGACGCCGGCTACACGGTGCGCCAGTTCGGCCAGGCGCCGCTGGCGAACGGTTGCGTCGCGGTTGCGATAGCGGCCGACGCGTCCAGCTTCGAGGCGGGCGCCGCCGCCCTGGACCGACTGGCGGACAGGCTCGCGGCCCTGGCCGAAGTCCTTCCCACAGGCCCCTGCCGCTGAACTCCGAGCAGGCCCTGGATCCGACTGATCCAGTATCGCGACGCGCCACTGGTGGGTGTGTTCACCCCATCGGCGGCATAGACCCCGACGCAACCCGACCCGAGCGCCGCCCGGCCGTATCCTCATCGGTCCCCCGATGGGTCCCGAACGCTCGCCGCGATCACGCGGGAACGGATCCGCCACAAAGAATCCCCCGCTCCGCCGCCTTGGCGAGTGTCGCGCCGCTCACACGGGCAGGGCGCCGCCTGGGTCAAGCGCGTCTTGCCCGGGGTCTGGACCATCCGGCGGTCCGTCCGGTTCCGCCTGGGCGCGGATTAGGTCCATGACCTCGCGCTCGCGATAAAGCAAAAGGATTATGAATGAGGGAATGCAGACGGCCCCGGCCACAAGCGCGGTGGAACGCACGCCGACCACCGTCGGAAGCTCGTCGGTCGAGCCTATATAGATCATCAACCCCACCACCGCCGGCACCAGTGTCGAGGGAATGGCCAGTATGAGGGCTTGAGCGGCCGCGAACATGCCGGCTCGGCGGTGGCCGGTGCGGATCGTGTGGTATTGGGTGATGTCCGTGAACGCGGAGTTGACCAGCAAGTTGATGGCGCAGATGGGGAAACCCAGAATCAGGGCCAGGATCAGAAGAAGGTTGACATAACCGATTGTCACGCCCTCTCCGGCGATTCCCGCCCAATAGGACCCGGCCGGGCCGGCGCCCAGCAACTGCCCGAGGGGCTTGTAGAAGTAGATGACCATGTAGGCGACGGCGCAGACCGCCACCGCCGCCAGCATCAACGGTTTCTTGCCGACCCGCTTGGAGAGCGGCAGGACGACCGGGTAGAACAACAACGACGACACGATCATCACCACCAGCACCACCGAACTCATGCCGCCCTTCATGCCGAAAAGCACGTCGACGTAGAACTGCAAGGCGCTGGTGGTGACGCTGGCCGCGAAGGACAGCAGCACGGCGCCGCAAATCAAGGCGCGGAACGGTTTGACCGCCAGAACTTCGCGCAGGCCCGCGACCAGCGGCGTGCGCGCCTGTTCGGGGGAATTAGCCGGCACATAGTCGGTTTCCCGCAAGAACAGCGCCACCGGCGCCATCAACACCAACGCCACCACCGGGCAGACGGTCAGGCAGATCCGCCATGCGTCGATCGCCTCGGCGCCGCCGTCGCGCATGCCCTCCACCACGCCCGGCACCAGAGCCAAGCCGATAGTGCCGGTCAGTCCGATGACGGTGCGGATGGCGAACAGGCGCAGGCGCCGGTGGCTGTCGGCCACGACCTCTGGGATGAGCGCCTGCAAGTTGATGTCGTATAACGAGCGCGTGAAGGAATAGGCCAAGAGCATTACCAGCACCCAGAGCCCGTTTATCCAGCTAACCCTGGGCACAGGCGCGAAGAAGACCAGCACCGCGAATATCACCGCCGGCAACAGCGCGACGCGCATCAGCGGGAGGCGGCGCCCCTTCGGGTTCTTCGAATTGTCTCCCCAGGAGGCGATGACCGGGTCGATCAGGAAGTCGAACCCCAACGCGACGCCCTGGATTATGCCGATCCAGCCGATCGGCATCAACAAAGGCAATCCGACTTCTTCAGTGGGGGCGAAGAAGCGGAGCGCATATAAACCCAAACTCGAGACCATCAAGCCCGGACCAGCGGTCCCGACGGCGATCAGAAGCAGCTTGGCTGTGCTGAGGTGTTTCACCCGCTGATCATAGCGGCCCGCCCGCTTGCTGATGCGGTCTAATCCCAATTCTCTGAAAAATAGAGCGCTGGCTTGCCAACGGCTGTCTCCCGGGTGTCGCTAGACTCTTTGCGACCGCGCCGGGATCACGAAGGCGACGCCGAATAACTCATTCGCCGCGCCTAAGACGCCACA
>JAITKC010000017.1 GCA_031278665.1 Bifidobacteriaceae bacterium
GGCCTTTGGCCCAGGGGGCGTCCGTGGCCTTCGGCGTCAGCGTGGTGACATTCTTTCTGACCCGCCTGGTGCTCGACGACCCGGGTCTGATCAGCGCCCGGGCGGCCAGCGGCGGCCTGTCTCCGCCGGCCGCGCTGGTGGCCAGATTCCAGCGCGAATACGGCACCGACCGGCCCGTGTTAGTTCAGTTCGCCGCCTGGATCGGCGACCTTCTGCGATTCGACTTGGGCGACTCGTATCAGTACAAGGAGCTGTCGGTGGCGCAGTTGGTCGGCGCCGGCCTGGGCACAACGCTGCTGATGGCGTTGGCCGCGATCGTCTGCGCCTCGGTGATCGGCCTGGCGCTTGGCCTGGCGGTGGCCGCCCGCCGCTCACGCGCCCTCGACTCCGCCTTCCGCAGCGCCGCGACGCTGTCTCTGGCGGCGCCGCAAGCCTTGGTCGGTTTGGCGCTGATTCTGATCTTGTCGGTTCAGGCCAGGCTGTTCCCGGCCGGCGGCTGGGGAACCGGCTACCCGGACAACTTCCGCTATCTGGCCTTGCCGGTCGCGACGCTGACGATCGCGCTGGCGCCGTTGGTGTTCCGGATAACCCGCGAGCGCGCCCTGGAGGTCCAAGGCGAGGGACACGTCGAGGCTGCCCGCTCCAGGGGCCTGGCCGCCGGCCGAATCCTGACCCGGCACGTCCTGCCGAACTGCGCGGCGCCCGTCATCACCGCCGTCGCAATGAGCCTGGGCGGGCTGATCTCCGGCGCCGTGATAGTCGAGATGGTTTTCGGCATGCCGGGAATTGGACACGTCCTGACCGCGGCGCTGGGGACGTCAGACTATCCGGTCATTCAGGCCATGACCTTGCTGACCGGGATGGCGATCGTGGTCTGCAATATGGTCTCGGAGATCGCCAACCGAGCCCTCGACCCGAGGATGCGCTGATATGACGACGACCACACGCGACGCCCGCACGCCGCCAGCGGCGGCCCTATCGCTTATTGGATCGGCCGGCGGGCGCCGCCCCGGGCGCCTGCCGCGCCCGACCGAACGGCGGGTCGGCCTCGCCATCCTGGCGGCTTGCGGGCTCGGGGCGCTGGCGGTTCCAAGAATCAGCCGCTGGGACGTCACGGCTTTCGCCGCCTCGGCGCTTGAGCCGCCGTCTTGGGCGCACCCGTTCGGCACCGACCAATTGGGGCGCGACGTGTTGACGCGCGCGGCCGCGGCCGTCGGCTTGGACCTGGCGATCACCCTGGTGGCGGTGGCGGCCTGTTTGGCGACCGGAACAATGGTCGGGTTGTTGCTGATCCTGGCCCCCAAACTGGTCCGGAACCTGGCTCTGCGCCTGGTCGACGCGTTCTTGGCGATACCGTTCATCTTGTTAGTGCTGCTGGCGGCGGGCGGACTCGAGTCGAAACTGGCGATCGGCGGTGTCCAACCCCGGATAGCGGCCGTGATGGTCGCCATCGTGCTCAGCGGCTGGGCGCCATACGCCCGTTTCACGGTGACGCGGGCGTTGGCGCTGCGCGAACGCGAATCGATCGTCGCAGCCCGCCTGCTCGGCTACTCGCCGGCCCGCGTGCTGGTCAAGCACATGGCGCCGGCGGTGATGTCGACCAACTTGTCTTACGCCGCCGCCCAGGCGGTCGGGACCGTCGGGACGGTCGCCTCGCTGGCCTTTCTCGGGGTCGGCGTGACCGAGCCGGCGGCGGAACTGGGACAGATGATGCAGGCCGGAATCGGTCTGTTGCCGGTGGCCTGGTGGGTGGCTATCGTCCCCGGTCTGGCGGTGCTGGTCATCGGCACCGGTTTCGGCCTGGTCGCGGACAGCCTGGCGGAGGAGGCCAGCCAATGACCGCCCCGACGGCGAACCGCCTGCTGGAAGTCGAACAGGTGGCCGTGGCGGTTGGCGGCAAGCCGATTTTGCACGGCGTCGACCTGAGCGTCTCCCCGGGCCAGGCCGTCGGCCTGGTCGGCGAGACCGGCTGCGGCAAGTCGATGACCGTCCGGACGGTCACGGGGTTGTTGACGCGGATCGGCGGGCGCGTCCACTCCGGCGCGGTCAGGCTTGGCGGCGAAGACCTGACCGGCGCGAACGAGCGCCGCTGGCGGGACCACCAAGGCCGGACGGTGGCGCTGGTGCCACAGGCTTCGATGTCCAGCCTCGATCCCCTGCAAAGTATCGGCCGGCAGTTGGCCGAAACCATCCGCCGCGCCGACCGGCGGGCCGATGTCGCCCGGGAGAGCCGCCGCAGCCTTCAGGCTGTCCACCTCGACCCGTCCGAGACCCTGTTGCGCTCTTATCCACATGAATTGTCCGGCGGGATGCGCCAACGCGTGATGATCGCCTTGGCCCTGGCCGTCAAACCGCGCCTACTGGTCGCCGACGAGCCCACCACCGCCCTGGACGCCGCCATCCGCCGCTCGATCCTCGAGCTTTTGACCGAGTTGCGCCTGGACCACGGCCTCGGTTTGCTGTTGGTCTCACACGACATCGGCGCCATCGCCGCTGCCACCGACGCCCTGGCGGTGATGTACGCCGGGCGGACAGTCGAATCCGGTCCGACCGACCAGGTCTTGGCCCGCCCGGCCCACCCTTACACGGCCGCGCTGCTGTCCTGTCTGCCGGAGCGCGGGCGGCCGGGCGAGCCGCTGCCGGTCATCCCAGGCTCAGTCCAGGACCTCTCACGGCTGCCGCGCGGCTGCCCGTTCGCCCCGCGTTGCGTTTTGGCCCAGCCGGATTGTTTGGACGATGCCGTGCCATCGCTTCCGGTCGGCCCGGGCCGTTTGGCCGCCTGCCGCCACGCGCCAGCCCAATCGCAAGCCGAGGTGTCGGCATGAGCCGGCTCGCCGTCTGCGTCCGCCTGGAGGGCTTGGACTTCGCCTTCGGCCCCAAGAAGGTGCTCGAGAACGTCGACTTGACCGCCACATCCTCGGCCCGGTTGGGAATTGTCGGCGAATCGGGTTCCGGCAAGACCACGCTTGGGCTCCTGATGGTCGGGGCTTTGGCCGCGCCCGGCGGCCAGGTCCGCGTCAACGGACGCGAATGGTCCTCGGTTGGGCGGCGATCAGAGCTTCGCCGGGCCGTCCAGTTGATCCACCAAGACCCGTTCGCCGCCCTGAACGCCCAGATGTCGGGGTTCGCGGCGGTCAGCGAAGCCGCCCAGGTGACCCGCGGCCTGCCGCGCCGCCAGGCGGCCGCGTTGGCCGAATCTCTGCTCGACGCGGTCGGGGTCAGCCGCCAGGCGGCCGCCCGGCGTCCCCGCCAGCTATCCGGCGGACAATGCCAGCGGATCGCCATCGCCCGCGCCTTGGCGGCCGGGCCGAGGCTGCTGGTGGCGGACGAGCCGACTAGTTCGCTCGACATCTCCGTCCAAGCCCAGATTCTCAACCTGATCCAGGAGTTGGCCCGCGAGCAGTCATTCGGCTTGGTGTTGATCACCCACGATCTGGCCGTTGTCGGCCGCATGACCAGCCAACTCGTGGTGATGCGGGCCGGACGCGTGGTCGAGGCGGGCAGGACCGGCGAAGTGCTGACCAATCCGAAACACCCCTACACCCGCCAG
>JAITKC010000041.1 GCA_031278665.1 Bifidobacteriaceae bacterium
GGGCAGGCGCCGCCTGACGGCGGCCAGGCCCCGGTCCAAGCCGTCGCGGTCGGCCGCCCGCAACTCGACCAGCAGGGCGGTCTGGGCGTCGCCCGCCGCCCGCCCCAGCGGGTCTGCGCCCTTGGCGGCGGCGCGGGCGGCCCGAATCGAGGCCGCGTCCATCAACTCGAGGGTCTTGGCCCCGGCCTGCTTCAGCGGTTCGATCGCCTCGCTGGCGTCCGCCAGCCGCGCGAAGGTCATCAGGGCGGTCGCCACCCGCGGCTCGATCGCCAGCGTCCGCAGGCTCACCTCGGAGATGAACCCGAGCGTGCCCTCCGAGCCGACCATCAGGTGGGCCAGGATGTCGATCGGCTCGGTGAAGTCCACGAACGAATTGACCCCGTAGCCCATCGTGTTCTTCATCGAGTATTGGGCGGCGATCCGCCGGCGCGACTCGGGATTCGACCGCACCCGGTCGCGCAGCCGGACCAGCCCCGCGCAAAGGCCGGGCTCCAGAGCGGCCAGCCGTTCGGCGGCATCGGCGGCCGTCGTGTCGATAGTCGACCCGGACGGCAACGTCACCGTCAACCCCGCCAGGGTGGCGTAGCTGTTGAACTCGGTGCCGCAGGCCATCCCGGACGAGTTGTTCGCCACCACTCCCCCAATAGTCGCGGCGGCGGCGCTCGCCGGATCGGGACCAATCATACGCCCGTACGGAGCCAGCGCGGCGTTCAGCGCTCGCACGGTGACACCCGGCCCGCAGCGCGCCGCCTGGCCGCCGGCCAGCACGGCGATCGATTGAAAGCCGCCGCGGACGTCGACCACCACGCCGTCGCCGCCGGCCTGTCCAGACAAGGAGGTTCCGCCCGACCGGAAGGTCACCCCGAGGCCCTCCGACTGCGCCAAGCGCATGGCCGCCGCGACATCGTCGACCGACCGGGCCTTGACCACCCCGCGCGGGATCAGCAGATAGTGCGAGGCGTCATGCGCGCCGGCCGCCAACTCCAACGCCCCGGTCCGCAAACGCGATCCGAACTCGGCCTCCCACACCCCGCTCAGCCGCTCGGGCCGGCTGGTCCCCGGCCGCGCCAGCTTCCATGACACCCAGCCACCATACAGCCGCCGCCGAGGCCCGGACCCGGCCCAAGAGCCGCGGCGGCAAAGGCCGCGCGGGGGTCGAAGTCGCGCCGGGTTTGGCGGGCCGGCCATATTTGCCCAGTTGCCGGGAGCGGCGCTGTCCATGTGACGAACATCACGGGTGAATTGGCCGGCCCGCGGCGCTGAGCACCGATAAACTCAACGGAAATTACTTAGTGAACATTTCTGGGGGGAGTTAGTCATGGCGGAACGTTCATTACGGGGAAGCGGAATCGGGTTCCAGTCGCTCGAATCCGAAGAAGGAGTCGAATTCGCGGCCCGGGCCGAAGTGGCATATGACTGCCCCGACGGCCACACCACGATTCTGCCGTTCGCCTTGGAAGCCGAGGTGCCGGATTTCTGGCAGTGCCGCTGCGGCGCGGCCGGCGTCCTGCGCGGCGCCCGCGACCCGGAGCCGCCGCGGACCCGGCGTCAGCGCACACACTGGGACATGCTGTTGGAGCGGCGCACGATCGGCGAACTGGAGGACGTTTTGTCGGAGTGCCTGGAGTTGCTGCGGGCCCGCCGCGGCGACCCGGCCGAAGATCGGCCGGTGGCGGTCTGAGGTCGCCCCCGCCCGCCGGACTGATACCACGCGCGGCGCGGCCGCCCTCAGGCTCGGGGACGGGGCGCCCGGGGGGACGGGCGGGACCGGGCCAGACGCGCGCCCAAGCCCGCCACCGCCAGACCGGCCGGCCCGATCATCAGCGCCCGGCAGACCAGTTCGCCGATTCGCGTGGCCGGGGTGATCGAGGTCCGCAGGGGAACTTCGGCGACGAAGTGGGCCGCCTCGAACAACCCGGTCTGTTCGGTCAACATCGATCCGTCGGGCGCGACCGCCCCGGACACCCCGACCGTTGATATCTGCACAGTCGTCCGGCCGTGTTCGATCGCCCGCAGGCGGGTCATGGCGAGTTGTTGGGTCGACTCCTCCGAGCGTCCGAAGGAGGCGTTGTTAGTTTGGACCACTATCAATTCGGCCCCGGCCCGCACCACGTCGGCGACAATCGAGTCATAGGCGACCTCGAAGCAGATGATGTCCCCGAGCGCCACCTGGCGGCCCAGCGAGACCGCCTCGAAACGCATCAACCCGACCTCAGAACCGGCCAGCATGTCGCTGTTGATGAGGTCCACTTTGTCGGTGAACAGCCGGAAGAAGGATCGGGCCGGCATGTATTCGGCGAACGGCGCCGGATGGCGCTTTGAGTAGACGTCGACCACGCCCAGCCCCGCCCGCCAAAGCAGGCCCTGGTTGTAGCGGTTGTTCCGATTGACGTATTGCGCCGCCCCGATCAGCAAGGGCGCGCCCAGTTCGGCCGCCGCCTGGTCGATCGAGTCATAGGCCGCCTGGTCGACCCGGGGATCGATGTCGGTGGCGTTCTCCGGCCAGAGCACGATGTCGAGTGGTCCGGCTCCGGGATTCGCGGCCACCCAGGCCGCCAGGTCGCGACTGACCCGGACGTGGTTCTCCAGGACCTCGCGCTGGCGGGCGAAGAGCCCCTCGTCGGTCACCGCCACGTCGCCTTGGACGGCCCCGACCCGGATTTGCCCGGTCTCGGCGCCGGCCCCGACCGGCGCCGCCAGCGGGCCGAGCACCACGAGCAGTCCCAATCCGGTGGCGCCCGCGGCAGTGCGCCAGCCCGGTCCCGGGCCGGGCGGCCGCATTCGCCCAGGCGCCCGCGGCCGCGCCCGCTCTCGCCCGCTCTCGCCCGCGCCCGCGCCCGCCGCCCGCCGATCCGGCCGGCCGGCGCCGCCAGCCGGCGCCCGTCCGCCCCGAGCCGCGCCCAGCCGGCCGAACAGGCCCGCCAGCGCGACCACCGCCAACGCGCCGGCCAGCGCCGCCGCCAGTCCGACTAGCGGAACCCCGCCCAGCCAGGCCCAACGCGCCATCGGCCCGTCCACCTGGCTGAAGCCCAGGCGGCCCCAGGGGAAGCCGCCGTAGGGGAAAAACTGGCGAAAGGCGTCGGCGGCGGTGAACGACAACGCGAACAAAGCGGCATCGGGCACCGATGGCGAACTGGAGCGGCAAAGGAAGCGGGCGCACCGATACAGCGCCCCGCCGAGAGCCAGTAACAGCGCGCTGAGCAGGCTCAGCGCCAGATACGGCAGCCAACCGGCGGCGTTCAGAGCCCAGGTCAGCATCGGCAGGAACTGGCCCAAGCCGAATAGCAGGGCGGACGCCAACCCGCGCCAAAGCCCGGCCCTGCGCAGCGCCAAATAGAGCAGGCCCATCGCGGCCGGCGCCGCGAACCACCATCCGAACGGCCGAAAAGCCAGGTACGACAAGTACCCCGCCGCCCCGGCCAGCGCCAGCGCGGCCAGGCGGCTTCGGCGAGACGGCATGACGCCCGATCATACTCGCCGGCGCCGCCGTCCGCGGCCGCGCCGCCTGGGCCTCGCGCGGCCCTGGCGGTCAAGCGGCTCGGGGCCGCCTAGCGGCGCCCGCGCGCTCTTCGGACCAGGTCGAGCCTGTTTTCTAGTGAGCGGCGGGCGCCGGCGCAGCCCTGGGCGAATACGCGGGGGCGACTAGCTCGAAGAGTGGTCAACGGGCGACTACCGAAGCTGCACAAGGAAAGCTACCCGACAGGCCGGGCAATGCCAAACCGGAAGTGTCGCGTCTCGGCGTGTCTTAGCCTCAACTTCAGGCCGAGGCGTCGGTCACAAGTCGGCGGCCACGACACCGCGCCGCAAGGCCTCGATCGCCCCCTGCGAGGCCTCGTACAAGCCCCGGTCGGGGGCGACCGCCCGGATGTGGTCGAGCACGTCGATCAAGCGCGTCACCAAGCGCACGAAGTCGCCCGGCGACAGCAAGTCGGAAGTCAGCGTGCCCGCCAGCGCGCGCCCCGAGGCCCAGCGCCAGATAGTGCCCGAGGCGGCCGCCTCGACCGCCGGCGTCGCCGGCAGCCCGCGCTCGACTTCCGCCCGGCGAATCCGCGCCCAGGCTTCCTCTTGGGCGCCGATCGCCTGGCGCACCGGCCGGGGCAGCGGTTCCGCCGGCGCCGCCAAGTCGGTCCTGGGCTCGTAGACCAGGGCGGCCACCGCCGCCGCCAGGCCGGCCGGAGTCAATTCGTCCCACACGCCTAAGCGCACGCATTCGGCTATCACCAGGTCGCGCTCGGCGTAGAGGCGGGCCAGGATCCGGCCGGCCGGGGTGACGCCGCCGGCCGCCAGGTAGCCGAGGTCTTCCAGGACGGCGCCCACCCGGTCGAATTGCCGCGCCAACGAGCCGGTGCGCGAGTCGATCTCCCGCTCCAGTCCGGCCCGCTGACGGCGCGCCTTGAGCCAGCGCCGCGCCCAGCGGGCGTGCGTCTCGCGGTCGGGACAGGCGTGCGCCGGATGGGCGCGCAGGGCCGCCCGCAGTTCCGCCGCCGACGGCTCGGGCGCCTGGCCCTCCCCCGAAACGTCGCCCGATGCCGTCGGTTCCAGTCCGTCGCCCGGCGCCGTCGGTTCCAGTCCGTCGCCCGATGCCGTCGGTTCCAGCCCGTCGCCCGGCGCCGTCGGTTCCAGT